>PXQO01000024.1:0-2307 GCA_003021285.1 Halobacteriales archaeon QH_2_65_14
CACAGACGAGCACCGGTCGCGTGGTTCCGCCGAGTTCGGCGTCGTGGATGTCGCCGGCCTCCTTGGTCACCGCGACAGACCGGTCGAGCAGGTGTTCGGCGGGGACCTTGCCGAGCGTGACGACGAGTTCGGGGTCGACCGCCTCGGTTTCGCGGTCGAGATACACCCGGCAGTTGTCGAGTTCCTCTGCGGTCGGGTCGCGGTTGTCCGGCGGGCGACAGCGGGCGCAGTTGGTGATGCGGACGTCCTCGCGGGCCAGCCCCACGTCGCGCAGGGCCTCGTCGAGCACGTCGCCGCTCCGCCCGACGAACGGTTCGCCCTCGCGGTCCTCGGTCGCGCCGGGGGCCTCGCCGACGAACAGCAGGTCCGCGTCGGCCGGCCCCACGCCGTCGACAATCCGGCTGCGCGACTCGACCAGCCCCGGACAGCGCGTACAGCCCGTCACGCCCAGCGTCTCCTCGTTCCAGCAGTCGGGCACCTCCCCGTCGTTGGCCGCAGTGTCGTCGTCCATACCGGCACTCGGGTGTCCGTGACCAAAGAAGCTACTCCCCGTTGCACAGTCTTCGCTGAGAATTGTTCCGCTGTACCGTGCGGATACGGGGCTGTCGTTTATATCGGAGAACGTTCTACCCACGGGTGTGTCAGGGGCGTCGTACCTGCGGTACTTCCCGTACGAGTCGCCGTATGACCACCAGCGGGAGGCGATGGAGCGCATCTACGACGCCCTCACCGAGGGGTCGGACATCCTCTTCGAGGGGGCGACGGGCACGGGCAAGACGCTGGCGTCGCTCGCGCCCGCCCTGGAGTACGGCCGCGAGACGGGGAAGACGGTGGTCATCACGACGAACGTCCACCAGCAGATGCGCCAGTTTCGGCGGGAGGCCAGCGCCATCGCCGACACCGAGGACGTCCGGGCGGTCGTCTTCCGCGGGAAGAACTCGATGTGTCACATCGACGTCGGCTACGAGGAGTGTCAGGCACTGCGGGATACGACCCGCGACCTGGTCGAGACCCAGCAGGAACTCGCGGACCTGGAGCACAAACAGCGCGAACTGCTGGCCGAGAGCCAGGAGGGCGACAGCGAGGCGACGGCGGCCCGGAGCGCCGTGATGGACGAACTCGACGCGCTCGAATCGCACCTCGCCGAGTTCGAGGACCGCGCGACCTGCGACCACTACTACCGGAACCTGACCGGCGACACGACCGACTTTTTCGCCTGGCTGTACGACGACGTCCGGACGCCCGACGAGATATACGAGTTCGCCCACGAGCGCGGGTTCTGTGGGTACGAACTCCTCAAGGAGGGCGTCGAGGGGGTCGATCTGGTGGTCTGTAACTACCACCACCTGCTCGACCCGATGATCCGCGAGCAGTTCTTCCGGTGGCTGGGCCGCGACCCCGAGGACGTCATCGCCATCTTCGACGAGGCACACAACGTCGAGGACGCGGCCCGCGACCACGCCCGGCGGACGCTGACCGAGACCACCATCGAGAGCGCACTCGACGAACTGGAAAGCGAGACCCATCGCGTCTCGGGGCAGTCGAGCGGGGACGTACGGGACGACCCCCGGTCCGAAAGCGCGTACAACGTCCTCTCGACGTTCCTGCGGGCGCTCCGGGAGACCTACGGGGACGTTCTCGACGCCGGTGCCTACGACACGGACGTGCCGGGACCGGAACAGGTCGACGAACACTGGACGGACCTCACCATCGCCAACGAGGACCGCCGGGACGACCTGACGCTCGCCTTCCTCCAGTCGTACAGCGGCCCCGGCTACGAACAGGAACTGGAGCGGGCGGTCGAACTCGGGCGGGAACTCGACGGGGCCTACGAGGACGCCTACAAGAACGGCGAGACGAGCGTTCGCAAGGAGTGCCAGACCCTCCAGGCGGCGAGGTTCGTCGAGTCGTGGCTCGACGAGGGCGACCAGACCGGGACCTATCCGGTGGTGAGCGTCCGCCGCGAGGCCGACGGCGATGGAGGCGGGACCGACGACTCGACCGGCGACGTCTACGGCCGCGCCGAGCTGTACACGTGCATCCCCGAGCAGGTGACGCGGTCGCTGTTTGCGGACCTGCACGCGAGCGTCCTGATGAGCGCGACGTTGCGGCCGTTCGACGTCACCGAGGACGTGCTCGGCCTGGACGACCCGGCGACGATGGCCTACGGGGCGCAGTTCCCCGAGGAGCGCCGGCGGACCTACGCCGTCGACGGGCCGCCGCTGTTTGCCAGCAAGCGCGACGACCCGGACGTCCAGGAGACGGTCACCTCCGTTCTGGAGGACGCCGCCCGCATGACGCCGGGCA
>PXQO01000024.1:2394-8574 GCA_003021285.1 Halobacteriales archaeon QH_2_65_14
CCTCGCTGTGGGGGACGCTCGGCGAGGGCGTGAGTTACGACGGCGACGACGCCCGGACGGTCGTGGTCGTCGGGGTTCCCTACCCCCACCTGGACGACCGGATGGAGGCCGTCCAGGCGGCCTACGACGAGGTCTTCGACGAGGACGGCTACGACGACCCCGGGTGGCAGTACGCTGTCGAGATTCCGACGGTCAGGAAGACCCGGCAGGCGCTCGGTCGCGTGGTGCGCTCGCCCGAGGACTTCGGCGCGCGGGTCCTGCTCGACGCCCGCTACACCGAGCGGGCGGAAATAGAGATGCCCGAGTACGCCGTCCGGGGGGCGTTCCCGCCCGAGGAACGCGCCGAGATGATAGACGTCGACCCCTCGAAGCTCAAGTTCGGCCTGCTGAACTTCTACGGCGACGTGAACGCCTACGACGGCGACCCGCCGTCGCCGTGAGACCCCGGTCCCGCCATTGCTGAAGCGCCCCTACTGGGCGACGTCGACCTGCGCGTTAGCGTGACGGACTCGATTCCGGACGAACTCCGAACCGAGGCACACGACTGGTTCGGCCTCGACTTCGATGTAATCGACTACGAAGTGCGGATCGGCGAATTCCTCGGCGCGTCCGGCGAATCGGAGCCGCTCGTCATCGAGGGCAGCGGTCCACTTGAGGACCGGTACCCGCGACTGACCGAGTAACGGAGTACGGCTGACGGTGAGCCGTCGCCGACGTCTACTTCCGGTCCGGATGGCTGGCCTATTTGTGCTCCCGCTTCGGCGGTAGAGACGGATGGAGCTAGACGACATTCGGTCGACAGCACGGTCGTACTTCGACGAGGAGATGAGTCCTGCCCACGACTGGCACCACGTCCAGCGCGTCGAGGGACTGGCGGAGACGCTCCTGGACCGCTACGAGCAGGCCGACGGGCGCGTGGTGCGGTTGGCGGTTCTGTTGCACGACGTGGGGCGTGCACGCGAGGACCGCGGGGATGCAGTCTGTCACGCAATCCGCGTTCACCGGTACTCGACCGACCGCGAACCCGAGACTATCGAAGCCGAAATCCTGTGTGACGCGGACAACCTCGACGCGCTCGGTGCCGTCGGTGTCGCGCGCTGTTTCACGTACGGCGGCGAACTGGGCACCACGATCCACGACCCGCACCTCCCGCCCGAGGACGACGACACGCCGGCGGGCGAGACCCAGTACAACCACTTCCACAAGAAAATCCTCCGGCTCCCCGACCGCATGTACACCGACCGGGGCCGCGAGCTGGCCGCGGACCGCCGGGCGTTCGTTGAGACGTTCCTCGACCGGTTCGACCGCGAGGTCGCCGGCGAGCGGTAATCCGGCGACGTCGTCCGGATCAGGCTACCGCATCAGTCTTCGTCGGTTTCGTCGTCGAGTAGCTCGGAAACCTCGACGTAGTCGAGGAGAGGGGTGTGCTCGGCACGGATGAGATTCTCGTCGTTGATTTCGAGCGCGAGCTCGTCGAGCTGTTCGGCCACGTGAGTGATGTCCTCGTCTTCGGCACCGACGGCTTTGATCTGGATGTTGTCCTGTCCCGTCATCAGTTCCGTTACTTCGACGACCTGCGGGAGCGCCAGTGCCTCTCCGGCGACTGTGGAGCGCTTGCTGATCGATGCGGTACAGGTGAAATGAAAGTACAACCGGAGCCCCGTGCTGTCGTAATCGGTGGTCGTCGTGTAGCCGGTGATGACGCCGGCTTTCTCCAACCGGTCCATCCGGTTGTGGATCGTGTTGTCGGAGACGCCGACCTCCTCGGCGAGTTCGGTGGCTGTGTACCGCGCGTTCTTCTGTAACAGATTGAGCAACTGTTGGTCCACCTCGTCGAGCTCGTAACTCATCCGCTCACCCCTACGAGGACCGTCCCCTTCAGTATATCGATACTCAACACATTTCTACTAAATATTTCGAGAATTCATATTTCCATTCTATACGCAAAAAATATCGAATTCGCGTGGCGTATTCCGGTGCTGAGACCTCATTCATTTAATTAATCGATATGGTATCCGAATTTGATTCGATTTTCCATATCCAAACCCAGAATAGCAGTAGATATCGAAGAAATAAAGAAGGTTTTATATGTATGGGACCGTTAATTAGGGTATGGAACAGAAATCAACTGCGGCCGCGTCGAGTTTCGACGCGCACGAACGCGATACAGTTTCGGAAGCCGTCGTCCACGCTGTGGCAGACGCGGAGGGCACGTCGCCCCTGGGCCTCCCGCCGTTGACTACGGTGGTCGACCCCGACGCGCTGGAGATGCTCTTTCGTAACCACGACAGCGAGGGGTGTGTCACCTTCTCCTACCACGGGTACCAGGTGACCGTTTCGAGCGAGAACGCGGTCCAGGTCACTGAGAACGCCGATAGCGAAACACTTCACTGAGAAACTTCCGTAACCGGGAAGACAGTCGGACGAGACTCGCCGATGGTCCGGTTTCACTGTCCCGGAACAGGGACGACCGCCGCCGGACGTGCGACGCGAAACCACGAACTTTCAAGCGACCGCCGCCGAAGCCACTCCAATGACACTGGTCGCGTTCGACTTCGACGGCACGCTCTCGGACTCGGAGATGACGGTCCTGCTCGGCGAGCAGTTCGACCGAACCAGCGGGCCGACCGCGGACGGAAGCGTCGCCGCCCGCATGGACGAGATAACCCGGCGGGCGATGAACGACGAGATCGAGTACGCCGAGAGCCTTCGTCGGCGGTGTGCCCTGCTGGAAGGACTCCCGATCAAACGGGCCAACGAGGCGTTCGGCCGCGTCGAACTGCGCCCGGGCGCGGCGGACGTCCTGCGGGTGCTCGACGAGGCGGGCATCTACACCGCGGTCCTCACCGGCGGGTTCGAGCGGGGCGTCGCGGCCGCACTCGACGCGGCAGGCGCGAGCGTCGACACCGTCGTCGCCAACCGTCTGCCTTCCGCCGACGGCGCGCTCACCGGCGAGGTCGAGGGGCCGCTCGTCGAGGGCACCAAGGACGACGCGCTCGACGTACTCTGTGCCGCCGTCGGCGTCGACCGCGCCGAAACGGTGGCGGTCGGCGACGGCGCGAACGACCTCCCGATGCTCGAAGTTGCGGGGCTGGCCATCGGCTTCTCGCCGAAGCCGGCCGTCGAACCGGCCTGCGACGTCGTCGTCGAGTCGATGGCCGAACTGCGCGAGGTCCTCGACGCCGAAGGAGTTCTTTGAAGCGCGTCGGCTTCCTCCGTTCGAGGGATGACTGATACTCCCGACGAGCGCGTCGATGGGGGCGACACAGCCGACGAGAGCGGGACAGCGGGCGGGCCGGCCGACGAGACAGGGTCGGCGGACGGGGCTTTCTTGCTGTTCTGAACCGCTCCGAGAACCACGCACCCCACTCCTACGGACGGCGAGCGAACGTCAGGTAGCCGGTGTGGCCGACGCCGGCGGTCGAGGGGCGGGACCCGCGGTCGTCGAAGTCCATGTGGCGCTGGATGGTCTCCAGGGTCCGGATGTCCTCCAGTCCGGCCTCGCGGGCGGCCTCGACGACCTTCCGCGTGTGTTCGACGAACGGCGAGTAGACAGCGACGAACCCGCCCCGCACCAGCAGGTCCGGGGTCTCGGCGACGACGGCGGGGGCGTCCTCGGTGTCGAGGGTCACGACGTCGAACCCCGACAGGTCCGCGAGGTGGTCGGTGACGTCGCCGGTCCTGACCTCGACGCTGTCGACGCCGGCGAGGCGCATGTTCTCGCGGGCGACGTCCGCGAACTCCTCGTCGATCTCGTAGCTGAGGACCTGTGCGTCGACGCGACCGAGCGCCGCCGCGAGCACGCCGCTTCCCGTCCCGGCGTCGAGGACGCGGTCGCCGCTCTCGATGCCGGTGTGGCCGAGAATCAGGCCGACGTCGCGGGGCATCATCGGCGCGCCAGTACGTTCGAGGTGGTGAAACAGGTCGGGGCCGCGGAGCTTTCGAGCAGTGAATTCGGTGCCGAGATGCGTCTCGACGGTGTCGCCCGACACGACGTCCTCGGGCACTTCAAGCACGCCGAGGTCCGTTTCGAGGGTCTCGCCGGGCGACAGCAGGTACTCGCGGTCCTCGTGGATGAACAGCAGCGACACGCCTATTCGAGACGCTCGACGGCCGCGGCGAGGTCGCCGTCGGTTGCTTCGAGCGCCTCGCGTGCCGCATCCTCGCTCTGTCCGGTTCGCTGGGCGACGAGTTCGACGTCCTCCTGGGGGATACCGTCGTCTCCGTCCCCGTCGTCGTCCGCCGCGTTTTCGTCCCCAGTCTCCGCGCCGTCGTCCTCGCCGCGGGAGCGCCGGTCGGGCTCACCGACGATGTTGTACGTCTGCTGGCCCTGGGCGTCCATGCGCTGGACGTCGGCGTCAGTGAACACGAGTTCCTCGTCGGCCGTCCGGATGATGACCTCCTCGGCGTCGAGTTCCTCGATGTCGATCCCCATCTGCTTCATCATCTGTTGCATCTTGCTCGGGTCGAGACCGCCGCGTCCGCCTCCTCCAAACATACGTCTCGCTTCTCGCTTGGTCGACAAAAGGGCTACGAACCACAGGGGGAAGACGGTCAGAACGGCAGTCGGTCGCGGATGCGGTCGGCGAAATCATCCTCGTCGGCGTCGTTCGTGGTCGTGACGACGTGGTCCTCGGGGACGATGACTGTCCGGTCGTCATCCCCGGAAACCTCGATGAGGTGGGCAGCCTTGAGACCTGCGAGCGCGTCTTCGAGCGTGTCGATGTCCTCCTCCACTTTGGCCCGGAGTTCGAAGACGGTCATCCCCTCCTCGTGCCGGTCCGCAAGTGCATCCAGGACTTCGACCTCTGTCTCGTCCCGGTTGCGATACTCCGGCTTCACTTGCATCACCCGTGAGTATGCGAGCGTGGCTCTTATATCTTGAGCGGGTCGTGCCTCGCGGCGGTCCGCTCGCGCGCCAGGACAGTCCTGTCACAGCGGTAACAGCGCGGAAGGCCACCCGCTTCAGCGGTGGGAGAAAGCGCGGAAGCTTGATGTGACTCCGAACCGAACACAAAAGATGGTCCCACAGGCCCAGAAGCGGTCGGTGGGACGGGCTGTCCGTCAGCCAGCCCCGGAGTCAGGGGACGGTGAGTGAGTCCCTCCGACTCCCGACACGAAAGCCACCTGATAGTGGTTGTTGTGACTCGTTTCGGCCCGGCGCGAAAGTATCCCTGTCCCCACTTGTCCACCCTTCCAATACCTCAAAAACTTCTATGAGTTACTAAAAGGCAGGTGCGGGACAGACGCCCAGAAACGGGGTGGTCGGCTCACTCGACTGTAATTCTCGGTGGACTCGAAGGGCACGTTTGCGGTGCAGGGACGTGCCCTCTATCGTCTCGCCGGTCGGGACCCGAAGTTCACGATTATCAGCACGGCTTACACAGGAAGGCGACCAGGTACGTTCGCCGTACCGTTCACATAGCCACATCTAACAATATCAGCGCTGACCCTTCGGGCAAATGTATGGTTCAACCAAACACCACGCGCAGGCGTGTCCTCCAAGGCGCAGGAGCACTCGGAGCTACTGCGCTCGTCGGCACGTCACTAATATCGGCTGAAGAACACGAAGGAAGCGGAGCGGGAGCAGCGATCCGGCTTGCACACACCTCACCGGACGCACCCAACGTGAACGTCGTCCTGCAGAGACTCGATCTCGACGACCTCGGAGACGGCAACGGAACAAGTGGGAACGGTACCGAACCGAACGAGACTGTCGACAATGCGCCTGCAGTCAACTTTCTCGCGTTCGACCAGCACACGGACGACAGTGAAGAAACACGGATCGAAGACGTCGGATTTGGCGACGTGAGTCAGTACCAGTCGGTCCAGCCTGGACCGTACCTGCTCCAGTTCACGTCCGCCGAAGGAACTGATACAGTGGGTGGCGACGGCCAAGACGGGACTGGCGACGATGGAACCGGCGATGGGACTGGCGACGATGGCAACGGGACCAACGGCAACCAGACCGGCGGCAACGGAACCGGCGACGACGGGGCTGGCGGTAACGGAACCAACGGCAATCAGACCGGCGGTAACGGGACTAACGGCAATCAGACCGGCGGTAACGGGACTAACGGTAACCAGACCGGCGGCAATGGAACTGGCGACGACGGGACCGGCGACGATGGGACTGGCGATGGCGAGAACGGCATGCAGGGCGGGATGCAAGGTCGGGCG
>PXQO01000025.1:0-2712 GCA_003021285.1 Halobacteriales archaeon QH_2_65_14
TGGTCTCGATGTCGGTGTACTCGTCGTGGTAGACGAACACCGGCAGGGTCGGCCCGTCACACGAGATGTCCTCGATGTGCGGGTCGTACATCAGGGGGTCGAGCTTGCCGTACCCCTGGAACGACCGGTGGAGGTAGTAAAACAGCCGGTAGAACGTCTCATCGTCGACGCGGACGCCGTACTCCTCCAGCCGTTCTTCGAGTTCCTCCCGGAGCGCCTGCTCGGGGTCGTCGGCGATGGCGTCGCGGTACAGCAACGGACCCCGGATGTCCTCGAACAGCCGGTCGAGCAACTCCGCCTCGAACTCCGACAGCGTCGGCTCGACGACGTAGTAGTAGTGTTCGGTCTCCTGTGGGTCGTAGTTGATCGAGATGAACGCGAAGGGGACGTTCACCCAGTAGCGTTCGATCTCCTCGTATCCGTCCAGGCCGTCGAACGTGACGAGCGGCTCGTGTCGCTTCGGGTCATAGTCGGTCAACCTGATGGTCGACCCCGTCAGTGCCCGTGCCGCCCGGGAGAGCCACCCGCTGATTCCCGACGACTCGTTGTCTCCGTTGCGCGCTGGGACTGACTCGTCGTCTGTGTTCTCTCGGGACATCGTTCTGTGCCGGACTGAACGCTCCGATTGATACGGGGTTGCAGACCCACGCACTTAAATCGCACTCGGCGAAAATCAGGCATTAGAATCCCACGGGTGTTGGAACGGCGACAGTTCCCAAGGATAACCGGTTTATCGGTCCGTCTCCGATGCCCGAATATGGAGCTGGGGCTCGTCGCCGGCGTCGTCGGACTGGGTATCGTTCACGGCATTCTTCCGGACCACGGCTGGCCCATCGCCGCGACCTACGCTCTGGGTTTCGACCGCAAGTGGTTCCGCGGGACGGTCGCCGGACTGGTTCTCGGCATCGGACACCTCATCAGCAGTGTCGCGCTCGTCATGGCGTACTTCTGGATCAGCGCCTTCTCTGAGTTCGCCGAGGGACCGTATCTGAAACCGCTCGCCGGGACACTGCTCGTCTTGCTCGGCGTCTACGAGTACGTCAGCGGCGGACACGGCGACCACGACCACGATGACCATCACGGGCACGACCACGGCCACGGTCACGGTGACCACGACGACACCGCCGATGGGCACGACCACAGCCACGACGACTCTGCTTCGGAATCGGGGGGAGAGAGCATCCTCGCGCGGGCGCGGTCACTTCTCCCGGGCGGCGGTCACTCCCACCTCTCGGAGCATCACGCGCGGGAGGGGCTGGCGACGCTGGGACTCACCGCACTCCTGCTGGGGTTCGCCCACGAGGAACCGGTGCAGATACTCGCAATCTGTGCCGGCACCGAGTTCTGTCTCCAGCTCATGCTCGTCTACTCGGTTGCGGTCATCGGGGCGATTCTCACGCCGACGCTGCTTCTGATTGCCGGCTACAAGCACTACCGCGAGCGCATCGAACGGTTCACCCCCTACCTGCCGACGCTCACCGCCGCAGTCCTCGTCGCCGTCGGTCTCTGGTTCATCCTCGCCTCGGACCTCGTCGCGGGGCAGTTCGCATCGCTCGTGTACGGTGAACCGCTCCATGGCTCGATTTCGCAGTGCTGACCCGGACAGACAGGACCGCCATCGCGACCGTACAGACTCCACGAAACCCAAATCTTCCCGGAATCGGTCGGGTTCGCTGACATCGAACCGAAACTACTAAATACGCGGCGTGCGAAATTGTAAGTAAGAAGTAAACTCAATTTTTTTCACAAGTTTTATTAGGGAGGACCAGCTACAGATGTATCCCGGCATCGTAGCTCTAGTCCCACTCTCGGGCAGGTGTATCGAGTGCGACCAGCGGCGAGTAGCGCGCGAACTGACACAATCCAGACCATTCATGATACTGATCGGCACAGGCCCACGTGAGGCCACGGCCCGCACGGAGGACCGCGTTTCCATCGAGAACCCCCAGCGACTGACCGCGAGGAAGGACGTCGAGCGCCTGGCGGTCGAACGGGTCCACGAGGACCGCGACCACTGCGGGGTCGACAGTGCGGGGGAGGTCGCCGTCGCAGTCACAAACGACGACGGCGAGTACCTGCTCCTGATGCACGACGGGATGGGCATCGCAATCCTGCCCCACGGCGATGTCGACGCTGGCGCGACCACCCGGAGTATCCTCTTCCGGGCGTCGCCGACCGGCGGCGACATCCAGGCGTGCAAACGCGACGCCGAATCCGGGAGCGACGGCTGGCGGGCCGGCTGGGTCGCCGACCTCCCCGACGGCATCGAACCGGCCCCCGAGGGTGCACCCCGCGAAGACCTGCGGTGGTTCCTCGGCTGAGACGGACGTTCGTGATTCTTCACCGCCATGCAGTCACACATATCCCGTTACAGGGGCCGAAACAGGCGATAATTTCGGGTCAGGCCGAAAATAGTCACGAACGTCCGTATGAGACGCCACCGATGCCCTCTCCGAACGACAGCCGTCCGACGACCGACACGAGGGTATCCAACCGATGGGCTGGCTCTGGTCGATGCGTCCCGCCGAGGAGGACCAGCTCGTGACGGCGCTGATGGACGCGGGTTCGACCACCTGACCTACGAGGACGCCGGCCACTTCATCACGCCGCCGGCCCTGCCGAAGTCCCACCGGATGTTCGGCGGAACGCCGGCCGGGCTGGCACGCGCCGACAGGGACTCCTGGCCGAGAGTGCTGGAGACGCTCGCGGCTG
>PXQO01000025.1:2736-5131 GCA_003021285.1 Halobacteriales archaeon QH_2_65_14
CAGGAGGATGAGCGCGAACCCGCCGATGACGACGACGCCGACCGGAATCGGGATTCCGACGATGCTCCGTTCGACGTAATACAGCGCCGACGCCACACCGGTCCCGATGGCGGCAACCCCCAGCAGTATACCCATGAGCCGCACCTCGCTGGCGGGGAGCCAGTCGAGCGTCTCTTGGGTCCTGAGCAGGGTGAGCGTCTCTTGGGTTCTGAAGTAGAGCCCGAGACTGAGCGCCAGGGCGAGCGCGAACGCCAGCGCGGCTACCGCCCAGAACAGGCTCGCCACTTGGAGCAAGTTTTCGTATTCGAGTATCGACGTGACCGGCGTCGTGGCGAACACGTTCCCGAACAGCCCTACCCCCGGATACAGCGCATCGAGGGCCGGACCGGCATCGAACACCTCGTCACCGAACTCGATGAGCGTCGGGTTCCGGAGCTGTATCTCGAAGAGGGAAAACCGGAGGAAAAAGACCGTACTCTGTAGTGGTGCGTCCGTGTGGTACACCACGTTCCACGGAACGAGCAACGATACCCACGCTGCCAGGACGGCGAGTTCGCTGGTGTATTTCGACCGGACCCACATTGTCGTAGGGAGGGTGCTGGGACAGGATAAATGTATGGACATCCGCGGAAGCAACGAAGTCTTAACAGTTCCGTCCGTAGGGCGGCTACACGGGTCCCTCTATGAGACCGCTCACACGGTCCCTCGCTATCGCCCTCGTCTGTGTTCTCGCGCTCGGTCTGGTGGCGGCGACCCTCACGTCACCGACGACCACCGGCGATGGAAGCGGCGAGAGCGTCCTCATCACCGAGGAGACGGACGGACAGCTAAACCAGACCAGCCAGCAGAACGATGGCAACGAGGTGACGGTCGGAGTGCTGTCCGACAGCGACCTCGCGTGTGGCGATGACTCGGTCGATGGACTGGTCTACATACTGTTGGTGTGTCTCGGTTTCTTGGTTCTCGCAATCGTCGTCGGTCTCCTCCTCGATGCGCGGTGGGGTATCTCGCTTGGCCTGATGGCTCTGGCTCCGATGCCGGTCGTGTTGCTGTTGCTGTTTGGCGGCTGTGGCTGGTCGCCACAGTCCTGGGAGCAGACCCAGGGGGCGGTGACCGAGGTGGCCGGGGAAGCCGGCGAAGCGGCCGAGAGTGCGGGGAGCACCGCGAGTGACGGGCTGGTCGTCACCTCGCCGCCGCTGTTGTTCGGCGTGGTCATCGTCGCGCTGCTCGTCGTGCTCGCCGGGTCGGTCCTGTGGTCCCGGAACGACAGGGAGCTATCGGACTACCTGGACCTGGAGTCCCAGACGAGGACGGGACCACAGCGGACCATCGGCCGGGCCGCAGGCGATGCGGCGAGGGAAATCGAGGACGACGCTGACCTGGAGAACGCGGTCTACGAGGCGTGGGCGGAGATGGCCAGCGCCCTGCACGTCGACCACCCCGATACGAGCACCACCAAGGAGTTCGCCGCCGCCGCGCGCGCGGCCGGCATCGAGGCGGACGACGTCGACGAGTTGACGCGGCTGTTCGAGGAGGTCCGCTACGGAACTGCCAGGCCAACCCCCGTCCGCGAGCAACGGGCCGTCGACGCGCTCCGCCGCATCGAACGCCACTACGCAACGGACTCCGAGCCGCCTGACGCGGCCGGAAACGACGGGGAGGGTGACTGATGGCATCGCTCAGAACGCTCGCCGGGTTGCTCGTGTTCGCCTTCGGCGTCGCCGCCATCCTGATTCCCTCGGTTGCGGGCGTGCTCCCGCTCGACCCGTCCGCCATCCAGGTCGCCGGTGCACTGACCGTCCTCGTCGGACTGAACATAGCGTGGGCTGCCCGGCGGGACGACCGGTCGTTTCCCACGCCGCCGGTGCCGGAAACGGGTGCCGACCTCCCGGCGGCGGGAGCGGACCTCGACGACGAGTTCGACCGGCTCGCATCGGCCCCAAAGCGGGGGAGCGAGGAGTGGATGGCGCTCCGGGAGGAGTTAGAGACCCGCCTGCACCGGCTGGCCGTCCGCGTCCTCGTCGACCGATACAGCATGACCGAAAACGAGGCGGGGACGGTGCTCGCGGCGGGGGCCTGGAGCGACGACCCGTACGCGGCTGCGTACTTCTCCGACGACCCGGTCGCTCCCGAATCGGTCCGGTCGCGGCTTCACAGCCTGTCCCCGTTCGGGGAGACCCGGGTCGCAAAAGGGGCGAGACGGGCTGTCTCCGAACTCGAAGCCATCGCAAGCGATTCGCGCGAGCACTCCCTCACCCGCGAGGAGATGCTGGCCCGGGCAGGTCTCGACCCCGGCAGGTCGAGCGTCGGCGCGGACGACGGAGTGGTTCCGGACGAGAACACACTGGAGGAGCGACCATGAGCGCCGGCCACGCGGACGACCGGGAGGAGTTAG
>PXQO01000025.1:5137-66418 GCA_003021285.1 Halobacteriales archaeon QH_2_65_14
GCCTCGGCGTCTTTTTCTCCCGGCCCTCACTGCTGCTCGTCGGCGGGGTCGGCGTCGGACTGCTCGCCCTCCGCCAGGCGGTCACCCCGTCGGTGCCCGCGTTTGCGGTCTCGCGTTCGCTCTCCGACGACGACCCCGACCCCGGCGACGTCGTCGAGGTCGAGACGACGGTCAGGAACGTCGGCGACGTGACGATGCCCGACTGCCGGTTCGTCGACCTCGTCCCGGACGAGGCGGTCGTCGTCGACGGGTCACCGCGGATCGCGACCGCCCTCAGACCCGACGAGACGTGTACGATCAGCTACGAGACCAGGGTGGGGCGGGGCCAGCACACGTTCGATGGGGTGTACACCATCGTGAGCGACCTCGTGGGGACGAGCGCATACGAGCACGAACTGGAGACCACGCGGACGGTTACGTGTACGCCTACGGCGCAGGCCCTCCAGATGCCGGTGCTCCGCCAGCTAACGACGCCGTACGCCGGCCGCCTGACGACCGAAAAGCCGGGTGAGGGACTTGAGTTTCACTCCACCCGCGAGTATCGTCGGGGCGACGCACTCCGGCGCATCGACTGGAACCAGTACGCCTCGACGGGCGAACTGGCGACACTGCAGTTCCGCACCGAGCGGTCGGCGTCGGTCGTGCTGATGCCGGACGTCCGCCGGCCGGCCTACGTTCGCGCCGAACGCGAGGACCCCCACGCCGCCGACCGCGCGGTCGAGGCCGTAAGCCGGTTGTTCGTGACGCTCCTGGACGCGGACCACCGTGCCGGCATCGCCACCCTCGGCCCGGACCTCTGGCTCCCGCCCAGCAGCGGGCTCGAACACCGGAACCGGGTTCTCGACACACTCGGGAGCGAACCGGCGCTGTCGCCGTCGCGACCGGAGCGGTACTACCCCATCCGGCTCCGGACCCGGCGGCTCCTCCAGCGCCTCTCCGAGCAGTCGCAGGTCATCCTCTGTACGCCGCTGGTCGACGACGGGCCGGAGATAGCCGTCCAGATGCTCGAATCCGCCGGCCACGACGTCACCGTCATCTCGCCCGACCCGACCGCCAGGCGGACGACCGGCGAGGTCACGGCGGCCCTCGAACGACAGCAGCGCATCAGCCGCATCCACGAGTTCGGCATCCCCGTCGTCGACTGGCCCCTCGACGAGCAACTCGACGTCGTCATTGCCCGGACTGTCGCCGCGTGGGCCTAGGGCCGGGAAGCCGACGGGAGGCCGAAACCGAGAGTGTTCGGCGACCCCCTCGGAAACCGGCCACAACAGTCGAACAGAACGTCCAACCGAGGGAAAACGGTGACGTCGGAGTTCCAATCGAGAAACAAAACGGTGTCGTTTTACATCATGGTAGACAATCGGTAACCACTCAACCGATGAGGAAGGCCCTGGTCCCCATCGTTGTCGCCCTGCTGAGTATCCTCGCCCTCGGTCTGGTGGCCGCGACACTCCCGTCCATGTCCGGGGCGGACGGCGAGGGGTTCTCCCCGCCGGGGGAGTCCGACTCCCAGTCCGACGGGGCGGGCGGATCGAACCCCGAAGCAGGGGAGTCCGTCGACCAGCGTCAGCCACTCCTGCAGGAGGATAACTCGGAATGTGTCGGCGGATTCGACTCCACCGACGTGACGTGGATGATACTGATACTGTCGGTGAGTCTCTCCTTTCTCGTCTTTCTGAGGACCCGCAGTTTCCTCCCGATGGTCGTCGCCTTCACCATCCTGTTCCTCTCGCTTACGTTCCTGTCGGTCATCGTCTTCGGGATGCTTGGCTGTGACTGGGTGCCGCCGGGAGCGCCACTCGGCGGGGGAGAGGGCGGCGGTGGAGGGGTTCCGGCGGGTGACGGGAATGTAAGCGAAGGGCAGGGTGACGTCGAGGAGGAGCCGGCGTCGCTCCCCACGCGGCTGAAGCTCCTCGGCGTCCTGTCGATTCTCGTCGTGCTGTCCGCCGTGCTCGGGCTGTACATCTACCGGCGCAGGAAAGACGACAGCGCTCCCCCGAAGCCCGGTCGCGTGCCCGACGAGTTACAGGGGGAAATCGGAGCGGCGGCGGGGGACGCCGCGGACGAACTCGAAGAGGACGCCGAACTGGAAAACGCCGTCTACGAGGCGTGGGCCGAGATGGCCTCGACGCTCTCGGTCGACGACCCGGAGACGAGCACGCCGGCGGAGTTCGCACGGGCCGCACGGGCCGCGGGAATCCGTCAGGCGGACGTGGACGAACTCACCGCGCTGTTCGAGGAAGTCAGGTACGGCACCGCCGAGGTCACTCCCCGGCGCGAGCAACGGGCGATAGACGCGCTCCGACGGATAGAACGACACTACGCCGACGAATCTGGCGGCCAATCGGAGGGGGCACTGTAGCATGGTCTCGTCCCGAACGATTGCGGGCGTGCTCGCGTTCTGTCTGGGACTCGCGTTGTTGCTCGTCCCGGGTGCGGGCGAATCCATCGCGCTCCGGGTCTCGTTCGTCCAGGCGCTCGGTCTCGTTTTGGTGGGTGCCGGCTTCGTCCAGACGCTGACAGCGACCCTGGCCGAGCGGTCGTTCGCCGTCCTCTCGGTCCCCGAAACGCGGGCGGACCTGCCGACCCCCGGCGCCTGGTTCGGCGAGCAGGTGGCGGTGCTCTCCTCGGAACCGGAGCGGCCGGCCGAGCGCAAGGAGTGGAGTGAGACCCGCGACGCGTTGCGCGAACGGCTGGTCTCGGTCGCAGTCGCGACGGTCCAGGAGCAGTACGGCTTCGAGGAATCCGAGGCCCGGCGGATCGTCGAGTCGGGTCGCTGGACCGACGACCCCCACGCGACCGCCTACTTCACCGGGGAGTACCCCGAGTCGCCCCCGCTCCGGGAGCGACTTCGGACGGGCACCCCATTCGGTGGCCCGGCCGTCGGGAGACAGGCCCAGCACGTCGCTACGGCACTCGGTGCGCTGGTGACGGACGAGGCCGACCGGCCCTCGCGCAACGAACTACTGGCGGCCATCGGTGAGAGACCGGACCCGCCCTCGGCCGACGAGTCCGGTCGGGTGGACGAGACACACACTGACGAGGAGTTCGAGGTGGAACAGTCATGAGCACGACACTCGACGCCGGGGACGCCTCCCGCGACCGCAGTGACGGGACTCACTCTTCCGGGAACGACGACGCGGTCCCGGGAGACACCGAAAAGGAGCCAGTCCCATCGAGCCGTATCGCGCGACACAGTACCGACCACTGGCAGGTCATGACCGGCGTCGCCCTGCTGGCCGCGGGGGTCGGCGTACTTTCCATCCGGCCCGCGCTGGTACTGGTCGCTGTCGTCTGCGTGGGTCCGGCGACGATCCGGCGCGTGACGACGACGCCGGAACCGAAGCTGGCCGTCCGGCGGTCGGTCTCCGACGACGACCCCGACCCCGGCGACGTCGTCGAGGTCGAGACGACGGTCAGGAACGTCGGCGAGGAGACGCTGCCCGACTGCCGGTTCGTCGACCTCGCGCCGGGGGAACTCCGCGCCGTCGACGGCTCGCTCCGGACGGCGACCGCACTCCGGCCCGGGGACAGCTGTACGCTGACCTACCGGGTCGAAGCGACGCGGGGCCACCAGCGGTTCGAGGGCGTCGAGGTCGTCGTCGGGGACGTCGCAGGGACGACCGAACACGAGTACCTGCTCGACGCGCCCCTGACGATCACCTGCAGACCCTCGCCGGAGCCCCTGGAGACGCTCCTCCTTCGGGGACTCACGACCCCGTATGCGGGCAGGCTGTCGACCGAAAAACCCGGCGAGGGGCTGGAGTTCCACTCCGTTCGGGAATACCGGTACGGCGACGCACTCCGGCGCATCGACTGGAACCAGTACGCCTCGACGGGCGAACTGGCGACGCTGCAGTTCCGGACCGAGCGGTCCGCGTCGGTCGTGCTCGTCGCCGACGTCCGGGGGACGGCGTACGTCCGTGCCAGCCAGGAGCACCCGAACGCCGCCGACCGTGGCGTCGAGGCAGTCCGCCGACTGCTGGTGACGCTGCTCGACGAGGACCACCGCGTCGGCATTACGACGTTCGGTCCCGACTACTGGCTCGCGCCCGACGCCGGCTCCGAACACCGCGACCGCGCACTCGACGCGCTCGGGAGCGAACCGGCACTCTCCCCGTCACCCCCCGACGAGGATCACCCCATTCGGCTTCGAACGCTCCAGCTCCTGCAACGGACGGACGGGCCGACGCAGGTCGTCATCTGCACGCCGCTGGTCGACGACAGCATCGAGATGCCGATCCGGATGCTGGAGTCAGCCGGGTACGAGGTTGCGGTGGTCTCGCCGGACCCGACTGCGATGGACGCGCCGGGGGACGTCCTGAGTGCGCTCGAACGTCGCCAGCGGATCAGGCGCATCCACGAGTACGGCGTGCCGGTCATCGACTGGCCGCTCGGGGAACGGCTCGACGTCGCCCTCGCGAGAACCGTCGAGAGGTGGTCGGCATGAGTACCCCACAGCCCGGGGACCAGGTGACGTCGAACGCGACCGGGACGGACACGGAGGAACCTACGGACGGCGACGTGGCCACTGACCAGCCTGCGGATGGGGGGCGCTTCGCCGGGGCGGGTCCTGATGGCGTCGGCGCACCGGAGTACAGTCCGACCTCCGTCGGGGCCGCCGTCTCCGTCCTGTCGGCACTGCTGGTCACGGTGGTCCTCGCGTCGGTCTCGCTGACCGGCTCCGCGAGCGCCGGGCTCGGAACCTGGACCATCGTCGTGGCACTGCTCCGCGGTCACAGGAAGCTCGTCACGGTCGGGTCGAGCCTCGCGTTCGGCGGCCTCCTGCTGGCTGGATTGGCCGATGCACCGACACCGCCCCTGCTCGTCGGCGCAATCTGTACCCTCGTCGCCTACGACGCCGGCCACTACTCGGTGCGCCTGGGGACCCAGCTCGGACCGGCGGCGTCCACGGCACGGGCCGAATACGTCCACATCGGCGTGACGGCCGTCGTCACGACGGTGACGGCCCTGGCGGGCTATCTCGTGTTCCGCCTCGGGACCGGCGGCCAGCCGGCTATCGCCGTCGTCGCGCTGTTGCTCGCCGTCCTCCTGCTCGTCTCGGCGCTGTATCTCACCGGCGAGTAGCTCCCGGACCGGCGAACGTCAGGCGTCGAGTTCGACCGTCGGGACGGGAATCTCGTCGATGGCCTCCCGGACGATGCTCACCTTGTCGATACCCTCGATGGCGGCCTCGGGTTTGAGGACGATGCGGTGTGCGAGCACCGGTTCGACCACCTGCTTGACGTCGTCCGGGGTGACGAACGTGCGGTCGTTGAGGACCGCTCGCGCCCGCGCTGACTCGAAGAGTTTCTGGATGCCCCGCGGGGAGACGCCGACGTCGACGCGGGGATGGGTCCGTGTCTCCCGGCCGATGCGCGCGATGTACCGGAGCACGTCGTCGTCGGCGTGGACAGTTTCGGCGACCTGCCTGAGTTCCCGGACCGACTCCACGTCGAGCACGCCGCCGACCGTCGGCGTCTGGACGTCCCTGTCCAACCGCCGCTTGAGCAGTTCGAACTCGCCGTCCTCGCCGGGATAGCCGATAGACGTTTTGATCTGGAAGCGGTCGACCTGCGCTTCCGGGAGTTCGAAGGTCCCCTCCTGCTCGACCGGGTTCTGGGTCGCGATGACGAAAAACGGCTCCGGGAGAGGATGGGTGTCGCCGTCGACGGTGACCTGACGCTCCTGCATGGCTTCCAGCAGTGCGGCCTGGGTCTTGGGCGGCGCGCGGTTGATCTCGTCTGCGAGTACCACGTTCGCGAAGATGGGTCCCTCGTTGAACTCGAAGGTCTTGTCGCGCTCGTTGAACACGTGGGTGCCTGTGACGTCGGCGGGCAACAGGTCCGGGGTGAACTGGATGCGCGAGAACTCCAGGCCGAGCGCCGTGGCGAGCGACCCCGCCGTCAGCGTCTTGCCCGTTCCCGGCACGTCTTCCAGCAACACGTGGCCCCGCGAGAGGACGCCGACCATCACCGTCTCCATGAACTCCCTGTCCGCGACGACCGCACCGAGAATCTCGTCGATGACCGCCTGGCTCCGCTCGCTTGCTTCCGTAATGTCCATACGCACAGACAGATGCCGGTGAGGTTTACGTTTTCGTTTCCCTCTCCGGTTCGAGGAGTGTCTCGGGTTCACCTCGGAGGACTCCGGTTCTGTTCCGCCGCGCTAGTGACGCTGTTTGATTCGACGCGTGACGGACCACTAGCCACTGGCGTACGCGCGGGTCACGTCGACCAGCGCCTTGCGATATTCGCTCTCGTCGGGGTCGCGGTCGAGCGACCGGAACGTCTCCTTGAACTGCTCCAGGTCGATCTCCGGTGCGTCGGCCGCGGCCGCGTGCGCGAGGTCGTACAGCCTGTGGCCGTCCCCGATGAGGTCGTGGCGCTCGACGAGTCCCAGCGCGAACGCGGCGTTGACCGCGGTTATCTCGGGGTCGGCGGCGGGCGTCAGCCGCTTCCAGGTCGGGAGCCGGCCCGTGGGCGACTCCCGAGTACGGCCCCGCACGTCTCGACCGGAGGCGGGCGGGTCGTGCGGGCGGTCGGCGACTGCCCCGGCGAGACTCGACTCCAGGAACGCGACGAGTTTGTCCGCCGGCGCGACGTCGAGCCACAGGTCGTCGGCGTAGATGTCCTTCATGTGGTTGGCGATCTGATAGCAGTGGGTCAGCTTTCGCTGTTCGACTGTCCGCCCGGCGAGTCCCAGAAAGATGGCCTCCTTGGTCGACTGGGTGTGGGAGGGGTGTTCCTGCTCGTAGTGGTGCATGTGGGCGAACTCGTGGAGGGCGAGTTCGCGCGCCATCGCGCTCGTCGCCGCCTGCCGCGAGATGGTCAGCCAGTGGCGGTCGTCGGTGTGCCCCACGCGCGTTCGCTCGTCCGGGTCGTCGACGATACGGACTGTCACCGGTCGGGCCAGCGTTCGCTCGGTGGCGAAGATGTCCCGCGCCCCGAGAAACGGTTGCGCTGGGCCGACACCGCGGACCTCGACGTCCATGTACACTACTATCGGGGATTGAACAGTATTACTCTTGCGGGGACCGGGAGGGCACCGTTAACTTAGGAAGCGACGACAACGGCGAATGAGCAGCTACCGACATCAATCCGAGCACCCGCATGGAAGCACTCTCTCCGGGGACTTGTTCGCCCATCAGCACGGTCGCTAAGTTAACACTGCCGTAAAGAGTCACAACAACCGCTATCAGGCTTCGATAGTCTGCGAGACCCAGCCGGTGGCACCGCTGGGTTTCGAACTCGACCGCTCTTCGGTCTGGAGATTCCCCTCGCCGTCGACGGCGCGGACGACGACCTCGTGACTCCCGTCGGGTTCGAAGACGTAGCGCCACTGCCGCCAGACGTCGTCGCCGGGGAGCGGGTCGGAGAGTTCGGCGTCGTTCCAGGAGTCACCGCCGTCGGTGGACACCTCGACGCGCTCGATGCCGCGCGTTCCGGCGTAGGCGTGGCCGGCGACCTCGATCCGCCCGTCGTCGAGTACGGTGTCGTCCCAGAGTTTGGCGACCGTGTTGACCGGCCCGGTTCCCTGCCAGCCGCGCTCTTCCCAGTAGCCGTCGACCTCCTCGTCGAGGAGTTCTATCTCGTTGAGCCACTTGACGTTGGTCTCGCCCCAGTGGCCCGGGACGAGGACCCGGACGGGGTGACCGTGGGACTGGGGCAACGGCTCACCGTTCATGCCCCACGCGATGAACCCGTCTTCGAGGGCTTCGACCGGGAACTGCACGTAGTAGCCGTCTTCCCCGCGGAGCATCACACAGCCACACTCCCCGTCGGGATCGACCTCTTCGAGGAGCGGACCGATGGGCGTCCCGGTCCAGATGGCGTTGTCCATCTTGCGCTCGTTGCGGTCCTCGCCGACACAGCGAAGCGTCGTGAACCTGTTTTCGACGGGTCGCTCGGTCAACTCCTCGAAGGTGATGGTCGTGTCCGTCCCCACCTCGCCGGTGATGGTCAGCGACCACTCGTCGGCCGGGACCTCCGGTTCGAACTCCGCGATGTCGACGTTGTAGAACTCACCGATGGGACTCACCAGCCCCGGCACGTCCTCGCCGGCGATGTCGAGTTCCGCACGCTCGGCCTCCGCCAGGAGTTCCTCGGCACTGTAGCTCACCTCGTCGCCTTGCTCGCCTTCGGTTCCCGGCACTGTATCACCGATCTCCACGGAACTCCGGGAGAACGTCTTGCCAGCGCCCAGCGCCAGCCCAGTGAAGCCGATGGCAGTGGCGCTGGCACCCAGGACGCGCCGCCGCGAGGCGTCGGGCTCCGCGATACTCGGTGTGCTCCCGGCAGCCGCGAACACGGTCGCCGGTACCGCGGCCCCGATTGCGAGTACCGGTTCGCCGGTGATCCCGACGGTGAGCGCCCAGCTCGCGAGCCCGACGAGTCCGATCCCCACGAACGGCCGGTCCAGCCGACGAGCGACGAGAATCCCACCCAGTGCGGTCGCACCCAGCAGACCGATGGCGATGGCTATCGACAGTGCGATGTGCAGGTAGTGGCCTTCGTCACCGATGTTCTGGATCACCCACGAGACGATGACCCCCGGCGTCGCCCTGACGACCAGGTCGTCTATGGGCGCGACGACGAACGACCGGGTGTAGCCGGCCACCGCGTACGAACCGGCGACACCCGTGATCCCCGCGAACGCTGCGAACACAGCCTCCTTGCGGGAGGGGTACTCGATCATCTGCCTGGTTCACCCTCCGAAACGACCGGGCAGTTGACGTTCGCTGCACCGTTTTCGAGGATGTTCGCGTCCAGCGCGGAGTCGAGGTCCGAGACGTCGTCGAAGTCGGCGTTGTCGTAGATGTTGACCATCCACAGCGGCGAGTAGCCGTCGTCACCCGGCACCGTTGCGACCACGTTGTGTGTCTGGTCGCTCCCCTCCCCGGTCATGAAGCCGGACGGCGGACCGCCGCCCCCCTCTCCGGGGTTCGTGTTGAACGTGACGTAGATCGGCGAGGTCGGGACGCTGCCGTCGCTCGTCGCCTCCAGCGGGTGCTCCTCGAACAGGAAGTAGCTCACGACCTGCCCGTCGTACCACCCCTCCACGAGCCCGGTATCCTCGTCGCCGTGGCGCTTTTCGGCCGTCGAGCCGTCGGGGACGACCGGACAGTTCTTGATGGTGCCGGTCGGTTCGATGTCGTAGTCCATCTCGTTCAGGTCGGCGACGCTGGTGTTCGTGTTGGCCTCGTAGTTGTCGGGCACCGTCACCCTGTGGACGTGCCAGAAGTCGTTGTAGCCGTCGTCACCCGGGATCACGTCGATGATGTTGAGCTGGTCCTCGACCGGGTCGCCGTTCTCGTAGAACAGCGCGTAGATGGGTGCCGGGTCGACCGGCTGGACGTCGAAGTTGTAGTACTCCACGACGTTACCGTCGGGACCGTATCCCTGCGTGATGAACAGCCCATGATCGAAATCGATCCGCTCGTCGGGACCGGGCAGGTCGTTCTCCTCGCTCCGTACCATCAGCGTCCCTGCCTCCTCGCTGAACCGGTCGACCGACGCCCGGGGTGCCTCCTCCGGGTCCATCGGACTCATACTCATGTCGTCGTCCATCTCGTCATCGTCCATCTCGTCGTCGTCCATGTTTTCGTCGCCCATAGACCCTTCATCGTCCATGTTTTCGTCGCCCATGGACCCTTCGTCGTCCATGTTTTCGTCGCCCATGGACCCTTCGTCGTCCATATTTTCGTCGTCCATGGACCCTTCGTCGTCCATATTTTCGTCGTCCATGGACCCTTCGTCGTCCATGTTTTCGTCGTTCGTCTCGTCGTCATCACCGTCGCCGACACAGCCCGCCAGTGCAAGAGCCGTCGTCCCACCGGCTACCTGCAGAAACCGCCGTCGGGTCGAATCATTCTCCGTCATAGCAACTGAACGGTCACTCTACCACCTAAAGGGATTTTTTCAAATTCGGCACAAATTCCGTTCCCATTCCGTGCATATTCTATTGAAAATTCAGTCGTGTTCGGCCGGCGCTCGCCGCGCTCGGAGCGTTCTCGGAACCGCTCGTTTGCGGGCACCGGGAGCAACACTGGACGTGTGGGTGTCTCCCACGGATTTCACGGAATGCAGGTGTGTTTCGTCGTCTCAAAACACTACCCTTTTGACTCTCCTGCCGGTAAGCGAGGATAATAATGGGCCGAAGAAAGAAAATCGTACAGGAATGTGAGGCGCTGATGGATCAACCGGAGAACATCCGGAATATCGCGATTGCCGCCCACGTCGACCACGGGAAGACGACGCTAACGGACAACCTGCTCGCCGGCGCGGGCATGATCTCCGAGGAGACCGCTGGCCAGCAGCTGGCGATGGACACGGAGGAAGACGAACAGGAGCGCGGTATCACCATCGACGCCGCGAACGTCTCGATGACCCACGAGTACGAGGGAGCGAACCACCTCATCAACCTCATCGACACGCCGGGACACGTCGACTTCGGCGGTGACGTGACCCGCGCGATGCGCGCCGTCGACGGCGCGCTCGTGGTGGTCGACGCCGTCGAGGGCGCGATGCCCCAGACCGAGACGGTGCTGCGGCAGGCGCTGCGCGAGGGCGTCAAGCCCACGCTATTCATCAACAAGGTCGACCGCCTCATCTCGGAGCTCCAGGAGGGGCCCGAGGAGATGCAGGAACGCATGACGACGGTCATCCGCGACGTCAACGACCTCATCCGCGGGATGACCGAGGAGATGGAGGACATCGACGAGGACTGGACCGTCTCCGTCGAGGAGGGAACCGTCGGCTTCGGGTCGGCGCTGTACAAGTGGGGTGTCTCGCTGCCGTCGATGCAGCGCACCGGGATGGACTTCGGGGACATCATCGAACTCGAACGCGCGGACAAGCGCCAGGAACTCCACGAGCGGACGCCGCTGTCCGATGTCGTCCTGGACATGGTCTGTGAGCACTTCCCCAACCCCCTGGGGGCCCAGCCTCGCCGCATCCCGCGCATCTGGCGTGGCGACGACACCAGCGACGTCGCCGCACAGATGCGTGAGGTCGACCCCGACGGGGACGTCGTCTTCATGGTCACCGACATCGGGATGGACCCCCACGCCGGCGAGATTGCGACCGGCCGCGTCTTCTCGGGCACGCTCGAGAAGGGCCAGGAGCTGTACGTCTCCGGAACGGCCGGAAAGAGCCGCATCCAGAGCGTCGGCATCTTCATGGGCGGTGAACGCGAAGAAGTCGAGAAGGTCCCTGCGGGCAACGTCGCAGCAGTGACGGGACTCGGTGACGCCATCGCCGGCTCGACGGTCTCCAGCGTCGAGATGACGCCGTTCGAGTCCATCGAGCACATCTCCGAACCCGTCATCACGAAGTCCGTCGAGGCACAGAACATGGACGACCTGCCCAAACTCATCGAGACGCTCCAGCAGGTCGCCAAGGAGGACCCCACCATCGAAATCGAGATCAACGAGGACACCGGCGAACACCTCATCCGGGGCCAGGGCGAACTCCACCTCGAAGTCGTCACCCAGCGCATCGAGCGCGACCAGGGCATCCCGGTCCGGACCGGGGAACCGATTGTCGTCTTCCGCGAGGCCCCCCAGGGGGCGAGCCGCGAGGTCGAGGGCATCTCGCCCAACCGGCACAACCGGTTCTACATGACAATCGAGACGCTCGACGATGACATCGTCGATGCACTCAAGCAGGGCAAGGCGTCGATGGACATGCCCGAACTGGAACGCCGCGAGGCGCTCCAGGAGGCCGGCCTCGACAAGGACACCTCCCAGAACGTCGAACACATCCACGGTGCCAACATCATCATCGACGACACGAAGGGCATCCAGCACCTCAACGAGACGATGGAGCTCGTCCTCGAAGGCTTCGCGGAGGCGCTCAACGACGGCCCCCTCGCCGCCGAACCCGTCGAGGGTGCGCTCATCCGTCTCGTCGACGCCCGACTCCACGAGGACGCCATCCACCGCGGTCCGGCACAGGTCATCCCCGCGGTCCGCCAGTCGCTGCACAACGCGCTCATCGACGCCAACATCAAGCTGCTCGAACCCATCCAGGAGGTCCGCATCGACGTGCCCAACGACCACATGGGTGCCGCAAGCGGCGAGATTCAGGGCCGCCGTGGTCGCGTCGACGACATGTACCAGGAGGGCGACCTGATGGTCGTCGAGGGCGTCGCGCCCGTCGAGGAGATGATCGGCTTCTCCTCGGACATCCGTTCGGCCACGGAGGGTCGTGCCAGCTGGAACACCGAGAACGCCGGCTTCCAGGTCATGGCCGACAACCTCCAGCGCGAGACGATCATGGCGATCCGCGAGCGCAAGGGCATGAAGCTCGAACTGCCCGACGCCGTCGATTACTTCTAGCCTCTTTTTACTCTCTCGGGTTTCCTCGGGCCGCGGAGCGGCCCTGCGGGAACCGCTCGGTCGCAAAAACTAGGGGAAAAACTACCTCGACTCTCAGTTCGCTCGAGTCGAGTGAACCGCGCTCGTTCCACTCGCGCGGATGCTTGCTGGTGAAACACTTCTGGAAGCGAGGGCAGCTTTTCCGATCACTCCTCGAAACCCACGCGGGGAACGAACGGGCCGAAATCGGCCGTCCGGCTCGCTATCGACGCGATGTGGAACGTGTAGACCAGCAGGACGACGAACGGGAGAAAGACGAGCGTCACGACGGTACTCACGACGAGGACCAGTACGTTCGGATCGCCGACGGCGTCGAGTATCGGTCCGTAGGACATCATGAAGATGCCGCCGCCCAGCAGCGTCGGGAAGCCGACGTACAGGAGCACCGTCTGCGAGGTTTTTTATCCGAAAGCGTGACCAGCGACTCTGTGCACTGAGAAACGACCACGGAGCGAGACGCGGTCGTGTGACACACCGCTTCGTGACCATCTGTCCGTCAGATACCGGACAACCGTGTCACCTGTTTGCCTTCACACCTGCCTATCCAGGCCGGTTCGATATCACTGCGCAGGTCGGACGATGCGGCGTCACTGCTGGTCTGCCCGCCGGAGCGCCTTACGGGGATAGGTCGACTGTGCCGTCTCGACGGCGGTAGGGTCGATTTCGGTCGTGGCGTAGGGATGGTCAGCATCCGTCCGCGCGAGGACGGTTCCGTCGGGGCTGGTGACCCACCCATCGCCACCGAACGACACCCTCTCCGTCTTCCCCGACCGGTTGGACGATGCGAGATAGGTTCCCGAGAGCACGCTCATCGTCCGTGTCCCTGCGAGCCACTTGTCGAGCGTTCGCTGCTCGGTCACCCGCGGGTTGACGAGCAGGTCGGCACCAACACGACCGTAGGCTCGCACCTCGTGGCTCGCCCAGGTCGGTGCAGACGAGGAAGCCGACGCAACTCAGGCCTCGACGTCGTAGCCGGCGTCTTCGATGGCCGCTGTGATGTCGTCGGTCGAGACGTCGTCGTCGGCGACGACCTCCACGGTTTCGGTCTCGTGATCCGCCTCGACGCGGGAGACTCCCGAGAGGGTCGTGAGGCTGTTTTCGACGTTGCTCTCGCAGCCGCCACAGGACATGCCAGTGACGCGGAACGATTTCCGGTCCATATTCGGGTGCACGCGCTACGTCGTCAAGTTGGTTGCGGCTTCCGTCAGTTCACTTGCTTGCGTCGCCCGGCACGACGGTCACGCTCGCCACGCGGTCGTCGCCCTCGACCTCCATGACGATGACGCCTTTCGTGTTCCGGCCGACGGTCGAGATTTCGGCGACGGGACACCGCATGATCTGTCCCGCTTCGCTCATCACGACGATGTGGTCGTTCTCTTCGACGGCTTTCACCGTCGTCACGCGACCGTTGCGGTCGTCGGTCTTGATGTCGACCAGGCCTTTCCCGTAGCGGGACTGTGGCCGGTACTCCGAGAGGGGGGTGCGCTTGCCGTAGCCGTTCTTGGTGACGGTCAGCAGGGCGCGCCCGTCGTCGTCGTCGGTCGAGACCATGCCCGCGACCGCGTCGCCGGCTTCGAGGTCGATCCCCCGGACGCCGCGGGCCGACCGCCCCATCTCGCGGACCTCGTCCTCGTCGAAGCGGATGGTCATCCCCCCCTCGGTCGCGATGACGAGGTCGCCGGTCCCGTCGGTCACCTCGACGTCGACGAGTTCGTCGCCCTCGTCGAGTTTCGCGGCGATGATACCCGTCGAGAGGATGTTGTCGAACTCCGTGACGCAGGTCCGCTTGACGTAGCCGCGCCGCGTCACCATCGTGATGCACTCGTCCTCGTCGAACTCGTCGGTGTTGACGACGGCCGTGATCTCCTCGCCGTCGTCCAGGTCGATGAGGTTGATTGCCGACTTGCCCCGCGCCGTCCTTGACATCTCCGGGATTTCGTAGGTCTTCAGCCGGTAGACCTGGCCCTGATTGGTGAAACAACAGAGGTAGTCGTGACTGTTCGCCCGGAAGACCTTCGAGACGCGGTCGCCCTCCTTGGGGTCCGAACCGATGATGCCCTTCCCGCCCCGGCGTTGCGGGTCGAACTCGGCGGCGGGCATGCGCTTGATGTAGTCCTGCTCGGTGATGACGACCAGGTTGTCCTCCTCGGGGATGAGGTCCTCGTGTGTGACCTCGCCCTCGTCCTCCAGGATGGCGGTCCTGCGGTCGTCGCCGTACTTCTCGCGGAGTTCCCGGAGTTCGTCTTTGATCACGCCGAGAAGCTTCTCCTCGGACGCGAGCACGCTTTCGAGGTACTCGATTTCGGCCTGGATTTCCTCGTATTCCTCCTCGATTTCGCCGGCCTCCATCGACGTGAGCGAGCCGATCTGCATCCGGAGGATGTGCTCGGCCTGCTCCTCGGAGAAGTCGAACGACGATTGCACCTCGGGGTAGTCGAGGTCAACGTCCAGGGTCCGGGGGTCGACGTTCCCCTCCAGAACCTCCTGGGCCTGCTCGCGGTCCGCGGACTCGGTGACGAGGTTCACGATTGCCTCGGCCTTGTCGACCGCCTCAAGCCGGCCTTCGAGGATGTGTGCGCGGTCTTTCGCCTCGTCGAGGTCGTGTTTCGAGCGCCGGCGGACAACCTCCTTGCGGTGCTCGACGTAGTGGTCGAGCGTCTCCGCGAGCGTCAGCACGCGGGGCTGACCGTCGACCAGGGCGAGGTTGATGACGCCGAACGTGGATTCGAGGTGGTGCTCCAGGAGCTGGTTCTCGACGACGTCGGCGTTCGCGCCCCGCTTGAGGTCGATGACGATTCGCACCCCCTCGCGGTCGGACTCGTCGCGCAGGTCCGAGACGCCCTCGATGACGCCCTCGTTGACGTCCTCGGCGATGCGCTCGACGACGCGGGCCTTGTTCTCCTGGTAGGGCAGTTCCCGGACGACGATCCGGTCCGCGCCCGACTCCGACCGCTCGACCTCGTACTCGGCGCGCATCCTGATGCGACCGCGGCCGGTCGCGTACGCCGAGTAGATGGCGTCCTTGCCGACGATGCTCGCGCCGGTCGGGAAGTCCGGCCCTTTGATGTGCTCCATCAGCTCCTCGACGTCGCAGTCGGGGTTGTCGATGCGGTGGGTCGTCGCGTCGACCACCTCGCGGAGATTGTGGGGCGGGATGTTCGTCGACATCCCGACGGCGATGCCCGAGGAGCCGTTGAGAAGCAAGTTGGGAAGCTTGGCGGGCAACACCTCGGGTTCGGTCAGGCGGTCGTCGTAGTTCGACTGGAAGTCGACCGTGTCCCTCTCGATGTCCGAAAGCAGCTCCTCGGCGATGGGTGCCATCCGGGCCTCGGTGTAACGCATCGCCGCGGGCGGGTCGCCGTCCATCGAGCCGAAGTTGCCCTGCCCGTCCACGAGCGGGTACCGCAGCGAGAACTCCTGTGCCATCCGCACGAGGGTGTTGTAGATGGGCTGGTCGCCGTGTGGGTGGTAATCGCCCATCGTCTCGCCCACGATGGACGAACACTTCCGGTGACTCGCCCCCGACGTGATGCCCATCTCGTGCATGGCATAGAGCACGCGCCGGTGGACGGGTTTGAGCCCGTCCCTGACGTCGGGTAGCGCCCGACCCGCGATGACGCTCATCGCGTAGTCGATGTAGCTCTGCTCCATCTCGTCCTCGACGCGAACGTGCTCGACGTTCGCCGCCGGTGCCTCCATGTCGTCCGGTTGGTTGGGTAGGTCTGAACTCATACTTTCCTCAGATGTCCACCCACTCGGCCTCGGGTGCGTGCTCCTTGATGAACTCCTTGCGCGGCTCGACTGCGTCGCCCATCAGCACCGAGAACATCCTGTCCGCGGCCGCGGCGTCCTCGACCGTTATCTGTTTGAGGTGGCGCGTCTCGGGGTTCATCGTCGTCTCCCACAGCTGCGTGGGGTTCATCTCGCCGAGGCCCTTGAACCGCTGGACCTGGTCGGGCTTCCCGTTGCATTTCTCGGCGATTATCCGGTCGCGCTCCTCGTCGGTCATCGCGTCGTACGTCTCCCCCCGGTACCGAATCCGGTACAGCGGCGGGCGCGTCGCGTACACGTGCCCCCGTTCGAGCAACGCCTTCATGTGCCGGTAGAAATGTGTGCACAGATACCGCCCATTCCCGCGATGAAGTTCTCGTCGTCCTCTACGGAGAAGTCGTAGACGTATTCTGTCGATGGTTCGACTTCCGTGACTGAACGGACGTCGAGTGCAACGAGATCGTCAGATATCTCCCGATACCGCTTGGTACCGTCGTTGTCGTATCCATCCTGCACCTTTGCTCGAAGGGTGTCCCCGTCTGGATGGTGCTTCCACACGTCACGCAACCGCGCGAGGTCGCTCCGCGAGCACACAGACACTGTATGGCGGTCTAGCTTCGTTTGAACGGAACCATCTCGGATTTCACTGTCAGGGAGCGTTCGTGCAGGCGTGACCGAATGGGATGCGACGACGTCGTTCGCCGAGAGCAGATACAGTAACCCGTTCGCCAGCTCCCGGGAACCCGTCGTCCATGCAACTCTGTTTTCAGTTACAGTCCCGTCGCCGAGCAGATATCCCCGAAGGAACGCTCGTTGTTCGGTTCGACTGGCGTTGAACACGACATCCGGGACAGATTTTTTCCCTGCTGATTCGGCGTCGCAACCGAGCACATATTGCCACGTCAGCGCTGCCGCACGGTTTACTAGTTTTACTTCAGCCACGCGGTCTTCATTATCGCTGTACTTCGCTCGGATGCCGAACACATCCTCGAACGCGTCGCGGTATTTCTCGATGAGTGTGTCGTTTTTCGCACCCATCGCCAGCCGGACACCGTTCCGGGGCGAACACGACCCCTCTGCCACCCAGAACCCCATGAGGTCCAACAACGTCTCGTTTATGTCGACGTAGCGGTCGATACCGTGGTCGGCATAGTGTTCCGGCGTCAGTTCGATTTCCGCGTCGTCCGGTATCAGTTCGAGGTCGTCTTCGTCGAGTTCGCTTACGCGGACGTAGTCCCGAACCTGATTTGTGGGTGGGCCTTCGTACTGGTTGTTCCACCGTTGGAACAACGAATCGACCTTCGTTACGTCCGCCATTACCTCCGGTGTTTCGATGCGCGATTCGACACGGTTTACCGCATCTGTGGCACCACCGTCGGTGTACGCCTGCCGTACCTTCGCCTCGAACATCCCCTCGATACCTGCTCCCCGCGCGTACACCTCACAGTCGAACTGGTCCGCACTGTTGACAAGTTCTTCAAGCAGGTCGATCCTGTCGTGTCCCCCGTCTCCCTGTAGCGGGAGTGACCGCGGAGCGACCACCTCGTCTCCTGGTTCGATTTCGTCTCCACGCGCCAGTTCCACTTCGTCGTCTCGATACACGAATACGCTGTGAGACGCCGTTATCTTCAGATTTCGACCGTATGCTGTTTCTATCTCGTAAAGTGGTTCTTCGATTTTGTGCCGAATGACCTGGTCTATCGGTCGGAATTTCGTCTCGTGGTCGTCACGGCCGAAACAAAGGACCTCGTATCCCTCGTATCCGTTTCCGTCCGTCTCTAGGACTTCGTCGATGAACTCACCTATCTTCACGAACCGGGTTCGACCCTCGGCGTCCCGAATGAACCCATGCTCTTTCCCGTCGACGCTCATGATCAGAATGTTCTCGTACCTCAGTTCGGATATGTCGAACTCGTCGCCGATGCTGGTGCCGAGCGCGGTGATGAGGTTCCGTATCTCGTTGTTCTCCAGGATTCGGTCGAGCCGGTGTTTCTCGACGTTCAGAATCTTCCCGCGGATGGGGAGGATGGCCTGAAACTCCGGGTCGCGACCCTGTTTCGCGCTTCCCCCGGCGCTGTCGCCCTCGACCACGAACAGTTCGGCCTTGCTCGGGTCGCGGGTCTGGCAGTCCGCGAGTTTGCCCGGCAGCGCCGTCGAGTCGAGGGCGCTTTTCCGTCGCGTCAGCTCCTCGGCCTTTTTTGCGGCCTTGCGGGCTTTCGCCGCCTCGACGGCCTTCGAGACGATGGCCTCGGCCGTGTCGGGGTTCTCCTCGAAGTACGTCGCCAGGTGCTCGTGCATCGCCGACTCGACGATGCCGCGTACCTCGCTGTTGCCGAGTTTGGTCTTGGTCTGGCCCTCGAACTGCGGGTCCGGGTGTTTGATCGATAGCACCGCGGTCAGCCCCTCACGGATGTCCTCGCCCTTGAGCGTGTCGTCCAGGTCGCGGAGCAGGCTGTTGTCGGTCGCGTAGTCGTTGACCACCCGCGTGAGGGCGGTCTTGAACCCGGTCATGTGCGTGCCGCCCTCGCGGGTGTTGATGTTGTTCGCGAACGCGTGCAGCGAGCCCTGGAGTTCGTCCGTGGCCTGCATCGCCACCTCGACCTGGACCACGCCGTCGCTGTCGCCCGGAATCTCGCCGCTGGCGTCGAAGTAGATGACGTTCTCGTGGAGCACCGTCTTCGTCTCGTTCAGGTACTCGACGAACTCCCTGATGCCGCCGTCGTACTGGAAGGTGACGGCCTCGCCGTCGCGTTCGTCGGTCAGCGTTATCTCGACGCCGCTGTTGAGGAAGGCGAGTTCCCGAAGCCGGGACTGGAGCGTCGAAAACGAGAAGTCGGTCGTCTCGAAGATGTCGTCGTCGGGCCAAAACCGGATGCTCGTCCCGGTCCGCCCGCCGGGTTCCATGTCACGGACCCGCTCGACCTCGTGTTCGGGTTCGCCGCCGGCGAACTCCTGTCGCCAGACTCCGCCGTCGCGCTTGACCTCGGCCGTCAGTTTCTTCGAGAGCGCGTTGACGACCGAGACGCCGACCCCGTGGAGGCCACCCGACACCTGGTAGGACTTGTTGTCGAACTTCCCGCCGGCGTGCAACACGGTCATGATGACCTCCAGCGCCGGCCGGTCATACTCCTCGTGGGTGTCGACCGGAATCCCGCGACCGTCGTCGCTGACGGACACGGACTCGTCCTCGTGGATGGTTACCTCGATTTTCTCGCAGTATCCCGCGAGTGCCTCGTCGATAGAGTTGTCAACGACCTCGTAGACCAGATGGTGCAGTCCGCGACCGTCCGTCGAACCGACGTACATTGCCGGTCGCTTACGGACTGCCTGTAACCCTTCGAGTACCTGTATCTGCCCCGCGCCATACTCAATATCCTCGGACATAAAATCGTTACACATGCTTAGCTCCCCCCGCCCCTTAAAACTCACGCACGCGCATGCGCGTGACCACACGGTGGCGTAGATTCGGGTAAAGTACGGAGTATACTCGTCTGATGCGGGGTAGAAACGGCCTAGGAGAGACGAGACGTCGGGCTTACTGCGACCGGCTCTGGGTAATGCGACCGTACTCGCCCGGCCGGGGGGCGACTGTGCCGAATCCGGTGTTCGCCCGGTTGCCGACGGCCCGGGACAGGGATGCCAGCGAGTCACCATGCTACCGACAGGAATGACGTCAGCCCCGGTGACTCTGGACGGACACGCGGCCGTCAGCCGCCCGACAGACCACTTTCACTTTCACCGTGATTGCGTACAACATTTAAAGACGGGGCTGATACGTTGAGCCACAGAATGACATCCTACCAGTCGCGGCTCGGCGACCAGGAGGGTATCGCCGAGGAGCTGGCCGAGGGGCAGCGGGCCATCTCCATCGCCGAGTTCTTCGAGAAGAACAAGCACATGCTCGGCTTCGACTCGGGCGCTCGGGGGCTCGTCACTGCCGTCAAGGAGGGCGTGGACAACAGCCTCGACGCGTGCGAGGAAGCGGACATCCTCCCGGACATCTACGTGGAAATCCAGGAGGACGGGGACTACTACCGGGTGGTCATCGAGGACAACGGGCCGGGCATCACGAAAGAGCAGATACCGAAGATTTTCGGCAAGTTGCTGTACGGGAGCCGGTTCCACAAGCGGGAACAATCACTGACACCGGACCAGGAACTACTCGTCCGACGAGATGGGAAAGTCGAGTCACTCCCGATTGGCGTCCTGTGTGACGCGTATCTGCCCGTGAGTGGGGAATCTACACGTCCGATCCCGGACGACATCGAAGTCCCCTCGTTTAATCGCGAGACGAAAGAGATGTCGTGGCAGTCCGTCACCCACGCGATACGCCACGAGACGGACGAACGAACGTACGAAATAACGACCGAGAAGGGCAGAACTGTCGAGGTAACAGGAAATCACAGTGTATTCACGGTGACCAAAGACGGGGAGACCGAGGAAGTGAAAGCCGGGGAACTCCAACCGGGTGATACGATACTCGCTCCACGACGACTGCCATCGTTCGAGGAGACAGTACAGCAAGTGAATCTACTTGACTACCTCACTCCCGAACAACTGGAAGACCGCCGTATCTACGTGTACGGCTTCGACCGGACGACGCTGGAAGAATTGAAAAACGGCGACAAAATCCGGAAGAAACCGTCGGAAGACAGCGCCCGAGAACGGACGCACTACCGATACGACGGCGTCGACATTCCGAAAGACAGCCTGGAGACGAACTACCTCCAGAAAGGCTACCTCCCGGCCGAGATAGTACTCGAACTGGGCTGGGAGGAGAAAGCCGCTCGACAGGATTGCACATTCAAGACGTACCAGGTAGGCGGGCAAGAAACGGAAATTCCAGTTTCGCTTCCCGTTTCGAAGGATTTGATGCAACTTCTCGGATACTACGTCACAGAGGACCACGTCGGGCCACGCCAGGTCGGGCTGACGTTCGGCTCACACGGGAGGGAACTGAGCGAAACGACCCTCGCCGGAATCGGCGGGGAGACGACGACTGTCGAACGTGAACGCAACTCGACTCGCGTGAAGGCGTTCGATTCCCCGCTGGCGCTATGTCTAAAAAATGTGTGTGGAACGCATGCAGACACAAAGCGTATCCCGGATTTCGTGTTTCGAGCGGACCCGAAACGACAAAAGCAGTTTCTTGTGGCTCTCTACCGCGGTGACGGTTCTGATTCACATCCGAGCAACGAACTCTCTCACACGACGACGAGCGAGACGCTCGCTCGGCAACTGTCTCTCCTGTGGAACATGCAGGGAGTGGTGGCAAGCACGGAAGTCACTGACGAGCCGAATGGATATTCCGACGACCCCAGCACACGGTTTCGAACAAAAGTGTACGGCGCGGACGTGACCGTTCTTGATGCATGTGACTCGACTGTGGAAACCGGGAAGCAGGGGTACAAACGTGTCCCGACGTCGTTGTTGGCGGACGTTCGGGTCGGAACGGTTCACGCCAAAACTGTGCCCGATTCGATCCCCGGACTGTTATACGGTGCCGGTGTCGGGTCGTCGCTCGAACACGCCCAACGGTATCGGTCGGGCATCGAATCGATTCTCGCTGACGAAGACGTCGATAAATCGTGGAAGACCCATCACCTCACGGAGATGGGTTTGCTCGACGACGAGGGACAACCGACAGAGAAGCTTCACGAACTCTGGGGAACGATACAGAATCTACACGGCCTTACCGATACCGACATGTGTCTTCTTCCGGTCGAGGAGGTCGAAGAGACCGAACAACCCGAATATGTCTACGATATTTCCGTCCCGGGTGCAACCGGGAAAGACGAGAACTTCGTCGTCGCAAACGAAGGGGCTATCTCAGTCAAAAACAGTCGCGGTCAGCAGGGTATCGGTATCTCTGCGGCGGTCCTGTACGCCCAGCTAACTTCCGGGAAGCCGGCGAAGGTCACCTCCTGTACGCCGGGGGGCAACGAGGCCCAGTATTTCGAGGTAATCGTCGACACCGACGAGAACGAACCCGAGATCAAAGTCGAGGAGACGACGACCTGGGAACGACCACACGGGACGCGCATCGAACTGGAGATGGAGGCCAACATGCGCGCCCGCCGGCAGTTGCACGACTACATCAAGCACACGGCGGTGGTCAATCCGCACACGAGAATCGAACTCAAGGAACCAAAGGCACAGTTCAAGTACGAGCGCGTCACCGACCAGCTTCCGGCCGAGACCGAGGAGATTCGCCCCCACCCCCACGGCGTCGAACTCGGGACGCTCATCAAGATGGCCGAGGCGACCGACTCCTACTCGGTCTCGGGTTTTCTCCAGGAGGAGTTCACTCGCGTCGGACAGAAGACCGCCGACGCGGTCATCGACGGGTTCCGCGACAGGCACTTCGGCCGCGAGATGGCCTGGCGGCCGCCACAGGCCCACGAGGAAGCGAGTATCCAGGAGCGCGTTCGGGAGGCCGTCGTCAACAAGGGAGCCGAGGCGACTGCCGACTTCGCCGGAGCGGTCGCCGACCGCCTGGGCGAGCGCGAGCGGGTCGCCCACCACCAGGTCGTCGAGACCGTCGACGAGGTGGGCGACGAGATTCAGGTCGAGTACGGGACGACGTTCGGCTCGACGGTCAGGGACAACGCCGTCGCGGCCGCCTGGGGGGCAGTCACCGCCGAACGCGAGTCCGACGTCTACGCGCTGGTCGACGCGGCGACGACACAGCGCAAGGACGACGCCATCGTGCAGGCGCTGGCCGAGCGCCTCGCGGCGAAGTTCGACCCCGGCGACCGCCACCGCGTCACCCGCGACACCCTCCGGGAGTACGTCGACCGGGCGGCGGACATGACCGAGAAGCGCGACGACGCCACGTTCGGCGACACCGCCCGCGAGAACATCGTCGAGGAACTCCGGGAGACCGCCGTCCGCGTGCCCGACGACCCGCCGCGGATCAGCGACGTCGCGGGGGACCGCGACACCGCCTCGGACCTGCTCGACGCGATGCGGTTGGCCGACATCATGTCGCCGCCGACCGGCTGTCTGGCCCCGATTACGGCGGACCTCGTCGAGGCCGGCCTCAAGAAGGAGTACGACGCCGACTTCTATGCGGCCGCGACCCGCGACGCGTCGGTTCACGGGGGCGACCCCTTCATCGTCGAGGCGGGCCTCGCCTACGGCGGCGACGTCGAGGACGACGGCAGTGCTGACGTGCTCAGGTTCGCCAATCGCGTCCCGCTGGTCTACCAGCGCGGGGCCTGCGTGACGACCGACGTGGTCAAGGACATCAACTGGCGCAACTACGGGCTCGACCAGCCCGGCGGTCGGGGGATTCCCAACGGCCCCGCCGTCATCATGATACACGTCGCCTCGACGAACGTGCCGTTCACGAGCGAATCCAAGGATGCCATCGCCAACGTTCCCGAAATCGAACACGAGATAGAACTCGCCATCCGGGAGGCCGCCAGGGAGCTAAAAAGCTTCCTCAAGGAGCGCCGGTCGATGCGCCAGCGCCGCGAGAAACAGAACAAGCTCGCCACCATCCTGCCGGAGATGGCCGAGAAACTCGCGCGGGTGACCGACTGCGAACCGCTGAACATCGACAACACGATGGCGCGCATCATGAACGACGTCCTCGTCGAGCGCGAGCGCGACGACGACACGGTCCGGCTGGTCGTCGAGAACAACGCGAACACGAACGCGACGCTCGACGTGACCGAAATCGTCACGGCCGAACCCGAAGACGTCAACGGCGCGAACGTCGTCGAGATGGACGGCGAGTGGTTCATCAAGTGGGAACCGACCGTCAAAAGCGGCGACGAGACGGTCCTGGAGTACGCGGTCGATTCCAGCGCCGACTGTACCGTCTCCGTCGACGGCATCGACGACGAGAAACTGACAATCGACACCTGACACAATGAGTACTGACGACACACCCGACGCACGGGAACAACTGCTCGACCTTGCCGCCCAGTTTTACGACCAGTTCGCCACGGGGGACGTTCCCAGCATGGAGGTTCCGACCCGGACGAAAAGCAACATCGAGTACGACGAGGAAAAGAACGTCTGGGTGTACGGCGACCGCACCTCGACGCGCAGCGCGAAGTCCGTCAGGGGTGCCCAGAAGCTCCTCAAGGCTACCTACACCATCGATTTCCTCGCGAGACAGCTAAAGGAGGAGCGCTCGTCGACCCTGCGTGAGCTGTACTACCTCTCGGAGTCGTGGGACTTAGACGAGGCGCAGTTCTCCAGTCAGGACGAGTCCAACCAGCTCATCGAGGACCTCGAAATCGTCTCCGGGGCCACCCGCGAGGATTTCCACATGCGCCCCGAGGAGTCGGGTGCGACCGTCATGGGGCCGCTGGAACTCCGCGAGCAGACCCGGCGCGGCGAGCGCGACATCCACTGCCAGGAGGACGTCGGCGAGGGCGGCTACCAGATTCCGAACAACCCCGACACCATCGAGTTTCTGGACAACGACGCCGAGTTCGTCCTCTGTGTCGAGACCGGCGGGATGCGCGACAGGCTCGTCGAGAACGGCTTCGACGAGGAGTACGACGCGCTGGTCGTCCACCTCAAGGGCCAGCCCGCACGGGCGACCCGGCGGCTCACCAAGCGCCTCCACGACGAACTCGACCTGCCAGTCGTGGTGTTCACCGACGGCGACCCCTGGAGCTACCGCATCTACGGCTCCGTGGCCTACGGCTCCATCAAGAGCGCCCACCTCTCGGAGTACCTCGCCACCCCCCAGGCCGACTTCGTCGGCATCCGCCCGGAGGACATCGTCGAGTACGACCTGCCGACCGACCCCCTGAGCGATTCCGACGTCAACGCCCTCGAATCGGAGCTGGAGGACCCGCGCTACCAGACCGAGTTCTGGAAAGAACAGATCGAACTCCAGCTCGACATCGAGAAGAAGTCCGAACAGCAGTCACTGGCCGCCCGCGGGCTCGATTTCGTCACCGACACCTACCTGCCCGAACGCCTCACCGAGATGGGCGTGCTCTAGGGGGAACTCGGCCCTGTTCGAGCAGTGCATTCTCCTGTCCGGCTCACAGGCTCTCGGGCAACGTGGACGGCAGCCAGCCGCCGGGCTGGTTCACAACCCACCGAACCAGCGTTCCGGGGGGTCACGGACCCGGGTTCACGAGCGGATGACCGTCACGGAGACGGGCGACCGCTCGATGACGGCGGTCCCTCAAGCACTGCAGTGTAACGAGAAGCGCAGATGGGGCCCCGAGTCGACATACGGGGGGCTTTCGAGGCTCTTTTTGGGTTCTCCCCCGCGATGAGAAAGGTAGCAAGGAGATGGAACGCAACTACAACAACCGCGAGAGGAACTCCTTGCCCCGTTCGGTCCGGGGTTGGTCGAAGAACTCCTCGGCGCGGGTTTGTTCGGCGATGTGGCCATCGGACATCAGGGTGATGGTGTCGCCGACCTCGCGGGCGAATCCCATCTCGTGGGAGACCACGAGCATCGTCATCCCGCCGGTCGCGAGGTCCTTCATTACGTCGAGCACCTCGCCGACGAGTTCGGGGTCGAGCGCGCTGGTCACCTCGTCGAACAGCATCACCTGCGGGTCCATCGCGAGCGCACGGGCGATGGCGACACGCTGTTGCTGGCCGCCCGAGAGTTCGGTCGGGTAGGAATTGGCCTGCCCCTCCAGGCCGACCTGTTCGATCAGCGACTCCGCCCGTTCGCGAGCCTTCGCCTCGGGGACGCCCTTGACCTCCGTCGGGCCGAGCATGATGTTCTCCAGGGCCGTCATGTGGGGAAAGAGATTGAACGACTGGAACACCATGCCGACGCGCTGGCGCAGGCGGTTGACGTTGGCGTCCGGCGCGGAGATGGGCTCACCGTCCAGGCGTATCTCGCCGCTCCGAATCTCTTCGAGCCGGTTCGTACACCGTAGCAGCGTCGACTTACCTGACCCCGAGGGGCCGATAATGACCGCGACCTCCTGTGGGGCGACCTGCAGGTTGATGTCCTTGAGGACGTGCGTCTGCCCGAAGAACTTGTTCACGTCCTCGAACTCGACGAGTGCCTGCCCGCTCATTGTCGCCTCCCGAGACCTTTCCCGATGGAGCCAAGCAGCCCCCGCAGCCGCGACCGCTCGTCCTCGCTGCTCCAGTCGGCCCGCCGCTCCAGCAGGGTGATTACGAGGCTCATCGACATCGTCACCGCGAGGTAGAACAGGCAGACCCAGACCAGCGGCGTCCAGGGGTCGAGCTGGTTGCTGTTTATGTTCCGGAAGACGCTCATAATCTCCGGGATGGCGATGACTGTCAACAGCGACGTGTCCTTGACGAGGATTATCTGGTCGTTGCCGATGGCCGGGAGCGCGTTGCGCCAGGCCTGGGGCAGGACCACCCGTCGCATCGACTGGACGTTCGACATCCCCAGCGAGCGCGCCGCCTCCAGTTGCCCACCGGGGACGGCGTTGACGCCGCCGCGAATGGCTTCCGCGACGTACGCGATGTGGTTCAGCGTGAGGCCGATGATGGCCGCGGGTAGCCGCCAGTCGCCGCTGAACGTATTACCGCCGACCTCCGCGATGAGGAGGTCAAACTGGGGGAGGACAAACTCCCAGGAACCGAGCGGGAACTGGCCGATTCCCCACAGCCGTGGGATACCGAAGAAGATGACGAACAGCTGAAAGAGCAGCGGCGTCCCCCGGAAGAACTCGACGTAGGCCTTGGCGATGCGAGCGGTGACCGGTGACGAGGAGGTTCGCGCCAGCCCCATTATCGTCCCGAGCGTGACCGAGAGGATGCTGGAGACGACCACGATGAACACGACGAGTTTGAACGCCTCGACGAAGCGCGGGAACACCGAGCGCAACAGCCGGTAGTCGACCTGCGTGGCGAGTATCCAGCCGAGAAACGATACGATTGACAGCGCGAACAGACCGGCGACCAGTTCGCCCAGGCGCTTGACGAACACGTCGTTCGCGAGAAGACCACTCGACCTGGTGCTCGATCCATCGTCCGTGTACGTATCTGCCATGGGTTGGTAATGAGACGGGGGATAATTAACTGGTTCGACGATGCCAAAAAAGGGACGGCTGCGAGGCGTCAGCCCGCAAAGTACTCGTTGTATATCTCGTCGTACCTGCCCGACTCCTTGACCGCCGCCAGCGCGTCGTTGACCGCTTCGCGGAACTCGTCGTCGTCCTCGCGGAACGCGATACCGTAGTTTTCGACCGTCAGCGTGAGGTAGTCCGGCGCGTCCTGTCCTGCTTCCTCGGCCGCGCCCTCACCTTCGAGGAACACGACCGCGTCGTTCTCGTTTGCGAACTCCGCGTTGACCGTGTTGTCGTTGATGACTGCTACCACCTGGTTGTTGATGAGTGCGTCGAACGCACCAGTGATCTGGTCGTAGCTCTGGATATCCAGGTCGCCGTCGAACTCCTCCTGAAGCTGTTCGGCGGCACCTTCGCCGGTCGTCTCCTTCTGGACGCCGACAGATTCGCCACGGAGGTCCTCCTTCGAGTCGATGTCGCCGTTCTCGATGACGATGACCGTCTGGTAGGCCGTGAAGTACGGGTCCGAGAAGTCCACCTCCTCGTCACGGGTATCGTTTATCGTCATCGCACTCATGATGACGCGGAAGTTGCCGTTGTTCAGCGACGCCATGATGCCGTCCCAGGCGGTCTTCTGGAACTCGTAGTCCAGGTCCATCTCCTCGACGAAGATGGCCTCGGCCATGTCCGGGTCGAACCCCGTCAGGTCGCCGGCCTCCGTCCGATACTCGAAGGGTTTGTACGGGATGTCCGAGCCGATGGTGACGACCCCGTTGTCCAGACCGAAATTGTTTCCGTCGTCGCCCTCCATGCCGTCGTCGCCCTCCGTGTCGTCGTCGCCCTCCGTGTCGTCGTCGCCCTCGTCGCCGTCACTGCTGCCACCGTCGTCGTCACCGTCGTCCCCACCGACACAGCCCGCCAGCGCGAAGGTCGTACTGCCCGCTGCCACTGCTTTGAGATATCTGCGTCGTCGCATGCTATCCTCTCCTGTTCCCACGCACTTAAAAGAGTCGCCGAGGACGTGGTTGCCGGATGGCCTGAATGGAGTTAGTATGCGCTGAAACGGCGAATTTCACGTGTAAGTGACGATTTCTTGACTGGATCGAGCAGTGTACGCCGTCACGGTCGCACTCCTCGGAGCCGTCTACGGGCTCTCGCGCTCCGCGAGCGGCCCTTCGAGGTCGACCCCAGACAGGAACCCGGGTACGAGGAGATAGTTCCGCCGGGCGACGACTGATCGTCGCCCTGGTCAGACGATATTTCCGTCCAGGTCACGCGGGAAGTAGGTCAGCTGTTCGGTGCCGTCTTCGGTGACGGCCACGGTGTCGGAGTGACGATAGCCCGCCTCCTCGGTGTAGATACCCGGCTCGATGGTGTAGATGTGGCCCGGCTCCATGACCGCATCGTCGGCGTCGCGGCTCTCGCGTTCCTCGCAGTGGGTGGTCCAGCCGCGGTCGATATACGGCGGTTCGTGGCCGCCCATCCCGATGTTGTGGCCGACGTGGTGCTGGGCGAGGTCGGTGACGCCCTGTTTCTCGAAGTACGACCAGACGGCCTCGTCGACGGCCGCGATCTCGACGCCGGGTTCCATCGCCTCGATGGCGATGGTCTGGGCTTCGAGCATGATCTCGAAGTAGTGTTCGTGTTCCTCGCTCACCTCCCCGACGAACATCGTCCGTTCGAGTTCGGAGAAGTAGCCGTCGACGTTCGCGCTCGCGCCGGTTATCAGCACGTCGCCGCGTTCCAGCCGGCGGTTGGCGGTGTGACCGTGCGGGAGTCGCGTCTGCGGGCCGGTGATGTAGCCCGCGTGGACGGGCCCGCCGCCCCGCGTCAGGGGTACGTAGCGGTCACCGAGCGCGTCGAGCATCGCGCGCGAACCCCGCAGGGAGGCGCGCTGGCTGGCCGTTGCCGGGTGGACGCCGGGTTCGGTCTCCCCGGCGAGATACCGGTGAGCGAGGTTCGCCCACCGGGCGGACTCGCGGACGAGGTCGACCTCGGCGTCGGATTTCGCCCACCGCATCCGGTCGATCCACGACTGGGTGGTGATGTCGACGAACTCGGTCAGGGACTCCCCCTCGTATCCCATCACGCCGGGTGCACCCTCCGCGTCGGCGATGACCTGCTCGACGCCGAGGCCGTCCAGCATCCCCGCAATCGTCTCGATGGGACGGCCCTGCGGGTAATCGAAGTACGTCTCGACGCGCTCGATGCGGGGGTTCTCCTCGACGCGCTCGCGCTCCAGGCGTGGGACCGTGATCGCAATCGTCTCGGGCGTCACGGCGAGCACGACCGGTCGCTCGGTCTGGATGTGGTGGAAGCCGGTCAGGTAGCCGATGCTCGTCGCGCCGAACCACCCGGCGGCGTCGGCGTCCGTCTCGGCGAGTTTCTCGCGGACTGTGCCCAGTCGCGTCTCGTACTCCTCGTCGGGGAGTTCCGTCGGCAGGTTCGCGCCCTCTGGCATGACTCCCTGTTCGGGTGGATGGCTGATAACCATTTCACTCGTCGAGTACGACCGGCACTCCGCGGGACGCAACGTCGGCCGCGAAGGCCCGGGAATCCGTCTCCAGCGCGTCGAACGTGTTGTAGTGGACCGGCACCACGAGCGACGGGTCGAGCGCCGCCGCCAGTCCGGCGGCCTCCTCGCGATCCATCGTGAATGACCCGCCGATGGGCGGGAGGAGCACGTCCACGTCGAGGTGCTCGTGGCCTTCCAGGACGTCCGTGTCGCCGGGCCAGAACACCCTCGTCCCGCCGGCCGAGAGCAGGTAGCCACAGCCGAACCCCTTCGGATGGTAGGGGGTTCCATCCGGATGCGTGTGCGGCCCGTCGGGGTCGTTGTAGGCCGGTACCGTCCACAGCGGGACGTCCGCGACCACGCCCTCGTCTTCCATTCCGACCTCGACCACGTCGTAGGGCAACTCCGCGAGTCTGGCGAGGTCGCGCGAACTGTCGTGGACGTCGATTCCCTCGAAGGCCACGACGGTTGCGTCCTCGCCCGCCACTCGGTCGATGCCGTCCGGGTCGTAGTGGTGGACGTGCGTGAGACAGACGACGTCGCCGTCCTCGGGGCGGTAGTTCTCGCCGGGCGGGTGCGCGCCGGCGGCGTCCTCGCTGTCGGCCGTCCACTCGCCGGTCAGGACGCCGTACCGGCCGGGGTCCAGATAGACGACCCGCCCGGCCGCTTCCAGCCGAACGGTTGCGTATCCCTTCCACTCGACGGTGAGGTCGCCGTAGCTGACGGTCATCGATTCCAGTTAGAGCGGGACCATCAAAACCCCACCGGCATCGACGCGAACGTATCAATCGTGATAGCGGTAGCGACATCCTTATTGACCAAGGCTGACCGAAATACACTGTGTCGCTCGACCCATCACTTACTCGGAAGGCACTCAACACGCTATCGGTGAATATCGCCGTCCTCGACGGCGAGGGGACGATTCTCTGGACGAACCGGGCGTGGCAGCAGTTCGCTGTCGAGGGAGGCTCGTCGACGGCTCCGGACATGGTCGGACTGAACTATCTCGACGTCGTCGACGTCGACGACGAAGACGCCACGAGTGCCCGAGAGGGGCTCGCAGGCGTCCTGACCGGCGAGGGCGAGGAGTTCACGCTCGAATACCCGTGTCACTCACCGGACAGGAAGCAGTGGTTCCTGATGTGGGCGGCTCCCTTCGAGGTCGACGGCGAGAGCTACGCGACGGTCGCACACTTCGACGTCACCGACAGGGTCCTGGCCGAGCAGGACATCGCCGAGTACGCGGCCGAGGCGAGCGAGCAACGCGACCAGCTCGCTTTGCTCAACCAGCTCGTGCGCCACGACATCCGCAACGACATCCAGCTCGTGATGAGCCACGCGGAGCTGCTCCGCGCGGCGGTTCCCGAGGACGACCAGCACCACGTCGAGGCCGTCGTCGAACAGGCCGAGCACATCGTCGAACTCACCCGCGCTGTCAGGGAACTGGAGGCCGTGATTACCGGCGACGAGGAGCCGTCACTGTCGCCCGTCAACCTGGGGGCCGTCCTGCAAACCGAGGCCGACAAGGTCCGGTCGGCTCATCGGGTTGACGGCCGGGACGTGGTCGTCACGGGCACCGACGACCTCCCGTCCGACACGCGGGTAGCGGCCAACGAGATGCTCTCGTCGGTGTTCGGGAACCTGCTCAGCAACGCGGTCATCCACAATGATTCGGACCAGCCACGGATCGAGGTCGGCGTCGAGCGCGGCGACGGCTGGGTCGAGGTCACCGTTGCCGACAACGGACCGGGGATTCCGGAGTCGGACCGGGAGACGGTCTTCGGCCGCGGCGAGATGGGGGCCGATAGCCAGGGAACCGGGCTCGGTCTCTATCTCGTCGACCGGCTTGTCGAACTCTACGGCGGCGAGGTCTGGATATCCGACCACGATTCCGGCGGCACTGTCTTCCACGTGAAACTCCGGACCCTCGAGGACGACTGGCAGTAGGGGGCGGTCCGGGGGTCACGAGGCGGTCGCCACCTGCGGACGAAAACGGTTTCCACGTGAACCGTCTATCGGGCGGGTATGAGCCTCGATGACCTCTCCGCGGACGTGGAGAATCGCTACGCCGACCTCGGCGACGAACTCGACGTCGACCTGGACCGGGAGACGCGAAACGAACTGGCGATGTTGACTGTCGCGCTCGAACCCGAGGAGACCGACGAACTCGTCCGGCGGGCCATCCACATGCTCTTTCAGACGACGGTCGAGACCGGCACACTCGATTTCCACCTCCGCAACAGCCACGGCGTGACCTACGACGAGTACCTCTCGGGAATGACCTTCGAGGAGATGACCGGCGGCCAGTTCCCCCAGCCCTCACAGAACGACGACCGGCGCTACCAGTTTTGAACCGCGTCCCCGACGCCGTGAGCTGGCTCGTAGCGTCACTCGGCGCTCCCTACGTCGGGTTGTACGCACCCGAGTAGGCGTTGATGGTCTCGCCGAGCAGGTCGGCACCGAGTCGGATTTCCCGCTCGGTCACGTCCAGAGGCGGGAGCATGCGGAGCGTCTTCTTGCCACAGCCCAGCGTCACGAGGCCGCGGGCGAACGTCCCCTCCTGGACGGCGTCGCGGTGCTCCCTGTCCTCGAACTCGACGGCGAGCATCAGCCCCTTGCCGCGAACGTCGACGACGCCCGGCAGGTCCGCCTCGCGCAGGAGTTCCTGCATCTGCTGGCCACGTTCGACTGCGTTGTCCATGAGGTCGTACTCCTGGATGGCGTCGATGGTCGCGACCCCGAGCGCCGATGAGATGAGGTCGCCCGCCCCCCACGTCGAGGAGATGCGCCCGCGCTCGTCGGGGAAGACCTCCTCGCGCGAGATTGTCGCACCGACGCGAAGCCCCTTGGCGCTGGCGATGACGTCCGGTTCGATGGCGTAGTGGTCCGAGGCCCACCACTCGCCGGTCCGGCCCAGACCCGCCTGTATCTCGTCGGCGACGAGTGGAATGTCGTGCTCATCGCTCAGTTCTGCAATCTCGTCCATGAACGCGTCGCTCGGCGGTCGGTAGCCGCCCTCGCCCTGGAACGGCTCCAGCACGAGCGCCGCGACCTCGTCGGCACCGACGTACCCCGTCCCGGAATCGAGCATCTGCCGGAGGGCCGACGTGTCGTCGAAGAAAAAGCCACAGTCGCAGGTCTCGGCCGTACACGACCGGTCGGTACAGTAGGGCACGTCCTCGACGCCGTGAATTTCCGGGTAATCACGGCGGTACTTCGCCTTCGACCGGTTCAGCGACAGCGCCCCGAGCGTCCGGCCGTGAAACGCCCCCTCGGTCGTGATCGTGTACTTGCCGCCCGTGTGGTCGAAACATATCTTCAGCGAGTTCTCGACGGCCTCCGCGCCGCTGTTCGAGAGGAACACCGTGTCCATCCCGTACTGTTCGGAGATGTCGGTCAGACGGTCCATCAGGTCCGCCGGACCGGGAATCGTGGCCTCGCTCTCCGCGACGCCCGTCGCGGGCAGGTAGAAGTCCTGCCCGGCGATCTTCAGCGGGTCGACGAGGTCGAACTCCGCGAGCGGGTCCAGTATCTTCGGGTTGTTGAATCCCAGCGGCATCGCGCCGACCTGTCCCGTGAAGTCCATCAGGACGTTCCCGTCGACGTCGGTACAGAACGGGCCGATAGCCGGGTCTGTGTAGCCTGGCTTCCTGGCAGGTCCGTTACCTGTGGCTCGACCCTGTCTCGGTCCATACCCAGTAGGTGCGAGAGAACCGATATAAGTGCTAGTGGTTGACGTTCGAGGCAGTGTTAACTTGGCGACCGTGCTGATGGGCGAACAAGTCCCCGGAGAGAGTGCTTCGACCGGGACCTACCGCAGGAAAAGACGAACCGTCTAGAGGTCGATATACTGTTCTTCCCACTCGCGGCGCGCTTCGATCTCGCGACTGCCACGGCGGGTCAGACTGTAAAAATTCGTCCGGCGGTCGCGCTGTCCCTTCTCGACGAGTCCCTTGTCGACGAGCGTATCGAGATTCGGATACAGACGGCCGTGGTGGATTTCCTTCTCGTAGTTCTCCTCCAGTTCTTCCTTGATGGCGAGTCCGTGCGGTTCCTCCCGTCCGGCGATGACGTACAGCAGGTCCCGCTGGAATCCTGTCAGGTCGTACATTGGTAATATCCAGTTACACGTTATTGTCTGAATCTATTAAATATGTCGTTCCAAATACGTACGGAAGTCACCACGTCTTTCGGACTGACAATACTGAGAAACGATATCCCACGACCCCCTGCCATGGTACCGGGCGAACGGTGAGAGACGTCATACGGTGGTTTCTCAGGTTCGCTTGCGTACCGGGCGCTCCATTTTCATCTGCTGTTTTCTCACGAGTTATTTCCCGAGGCCGACGTTTGAACCCAGTGACAGGTGCGGTTGCGCGGCGTCGAGCAACGTGTCTGGTCGGCAATGAAATCGATTCGTTCGTACAATCAATCCCCCGATATTTCCGGGTATCACTCGATTCAAATAGATAATGCCCGTGAAGGAACGGTCCGTCCTGTTACCAGTATTTCATGCCCGTGATTCGAGCAGATGCTCGACGAACTGCGTGACGTGGTCGTCCATCCGCCGTTTGAAGCCGGCCTGTCGGGCCAGGCGGTCGAGTTCGCGCGCGACGAGGCTGCCGTACTGGAGGGCCTTCTTCTCCCGGTCGGCGAGTTCGTCCGGGAGCCACTCGCGGGCGGCGAGCCTGAATGCTCGCTTGCGCTCGCCGTCGGCCCCCACCAGCAGTTCCCCCGGCAGTCGTAGTGCAGCCGCCACGATGCGGTCGTGAACGTACGGCGTGACGGGGGTGAGGCCGCCGGCGTGGACCGCCAGCCAGTCGCGTTCGAACTGCCCGGGGAGCGTCCCGACGACCTCCCGGCGCGCCCCCCGGACGGTGTCGGCCTCGACGCGCGGGTCCTCGGGTGCCCGGGCCACCTTCGCGTAGCCGCCGAACAGTTCGTCGACACCCTGGCCCAGCGCGAGTCCTTCGATGCCGTCCGCCCGTGCGCGCTCGGCGAGCACGTACAGGGGAAGCGCGATTTCGACGTCCATCGCGTTCGTCCGCCCGATGGCGTTCGCCACCTCGGGAACGGCGCGTTCGAGCGTCTCGTGGTCGAGTTCGACGACCCGCAGGTCCGCACCGAGCACCGCGGCCGCCGACCGTGCGGCCTCAACGTCGTGGCTGTCGGGGAAGCCGACGGTGTACAGCGGGATGTCGAGGCGGGCGGCCAGCAGCGACGAGTCGACACGTCGAGGCTGGCGGAGCGTCCACTGCTGGCTCGTCTCGCCCCCCGCGCGGACGTGTCCGGCCGGGAGACGAACCGGGTCCGTCAGATCGGTGTGGTCGTGGCTCCACGCACTTCCGTCGGCCTCGAAAAAGAGCGGATACCGGCCCAGGACGTCGCGGACGAGCGCCCCGTCGAGTTCGCCCGCGAACCCCCCGGTCCCCGGGAGCGGGTCGCCACTGTCGAGCGCCGCGCGGACGGTCGCGCCGTCAGCACCGGTGAGTGTCATCGTTGCTACCGTCGGGGGATTGTCGGCCATTCACGGGACCGAAACAAAAACAGCGCGGTCTGTCTGTCGGGCGACGTGCGCCGGGATGGCGTTGTGCGAGGCAACCGAACCGGTTCCCACTAACTCTTAACTCCCTCGGTGCGAACCCACCCGTAGATGGTCCGTGACCCGTTCGCGGACGACGACAGTCCGGAGCTGGAGTCGGTTCTCGAGGCGTTGCACGACGAGGATTGTCGGGAGATCGTCCGTGCCCTCTCCGAGCCGATGACGGCAGACGAAATCTCCGAAGCGACGGGCATCCCGCTGTCGACGACCTACCGGAAACTGGACCGCCTCACCGAGGCGTCGCTGCTGGAGGAGGGCGTCGAGGTCCGCCCCGAAGGGCAGCACGCGAGCAGGTACGCGGTGGCGTTCGACGAGGTCGTCATCGGGCTATCGGAGGAGATGGCGTTCGAGGTCGACGTTTCCCACAGGCTTCGGACCGCCGACGAACGCCTCGCCGACCTCTGGTCGGAGGTGCGAAAAGAGACATGAGTCCGCACGATATCACTACCACGACGCTCATCATCGGGTTCAAGACACTCACGCTCGCCCTCGGTGGCCTCATCACATTCCTGGCGTTCAAGGCCTACCGCCGGACCGGTGCACGCTCGCTCGGCGCGCTCTCGCTGGGTTTCGCCATCGTCACGCTCGGGACGTTCCTCGCCGGGGTCGTCGACCAGGTCCTGGCGGCGGGGTTTCTCGCCGGGTTGCTCATCGAGAGCGCGCTCATCGCCGCCGGGTTCCTCGTCATCGTCTACTCGCTGTACACCACGAAGCCCTAGAGGAATCCGAGGTTGTGGGCGGACAGCAGGCCGGCGGTGACGAGCAGGAGTAGGGCGAACAGTGACGCGGCGAGGAAGAACGCCCGCGCGTTGCGGGCCGGTTCGCGCACCTTGTCCCGTTCGGTTCCGTCCCTGAGTTTCTTCGCCCCGATTTCGACGGTCGCCATCAGCGCCAGCCAGAATCCGATCATCGCAAGCACGAGCCAGCCCCCCTCGGTCTCGAAAAGCGTCTCGCCCGTGTGTCGGACCCCGGCCATGTGGCTGCCGGTCAGGAACAGCACGACTGCACTGAACCGCGATATCGTCGTCAGCCTGTTCCCGACGGCATCCAGCGGCGCAGCGTTGAGATTCCCGTCACGAGCGAGCGGTAACACCGACAGCGTCACGAACAGCACGCTCCCGGTCCACAGCCCCGCGAACACCGAATGTATCGTGTACGACGCCACTTCGACAGGTTCCATGCCCGCCGGGTTTTCCCGCCAGCACCAAATGTGACTCGCTTTGTCGGTAAGTCACTGTCCCAGCGCGGTCAGAAGGCCCGGTCGCCGTGCATCGACCCGAATCACAATAACCACTATGAGGGAACGCTCCCATGCCCGAACGTCCCCGTCTGGATGTATCTATTCTACATGTATTCTTCATTAACCCGTATGTAATAACTAGTAACCATATTTAATCTGCAACTAAATAATCCGAAAACATTCATATATCACACCTATTACACTTAATCTGAGGCCTGTTCGGCCTTTTAAGCGCTCGTGTGAGTCTTCCACACACCGGCGAGATGGGTGCTGAGGTGCCGATTTTCGGTCGTAGTGTGTTAACGCAACTCAGAGTAGGATTATAACCCTCCAGTCTATATGGTAATATGACCATGAAAAAGCAGGAGCTCATTCACCTCCACGGCCTCCTCGCTCAGGTACAGAACCATTACGAGGAGCAGACTGGACAGGACGTCGAACACGACCGATACACTACACTCGGTGTACAGCCGACATCGATCCACAAATCCAAAACGGAGCACAAGGAAGCAGTCTTTGCGCTGGCACGAGGTATCACCTCCGAGATGACTGCCGAAGAGACCGAACCCGTTTCCGCTGCGGCCGACTAAGTTTTCTGCTGACCGTCGACGTCGTTGCCACCCGCCAGTAGACCCTCTGCTGTGCAGTCAGGCCCCCTACGCAGTCACGGCACCGGACGGGAGCCACAGCGGGACACCGCCGGAGCGACACAGAAAGCTCTTCTCGACTGTGTATATCAAGTAATACTCCGTAAACGCTCGGGTCAATGCCGACAGCGTCGTCCCGGACCTGGACAGGTTACTCGTCGATGAGTTCCTCGAACTCCGGGAGCACCTCGTCTTCGTCCCCGGGCGTAGGCGGCTCGTCAGTCGTGTCCACGGTGGACTCCTCGCTATCGTCCTCGTCGTTCTCGTCCTCGTCGTTCCCATCCTCCTCGTCCATGGCCGTTGTCTCGTCGCTTTCGTCTTCATCCTCGTCCTCGTCGTCATCTTCGAGGACCTCGATTTCGAGGACGTCGAGCGGGATGTTTTCGAGGCGCTGACCGATTTCCTTGCGGGCGATCCGCGCGGCGTGCTCCTCGCGTTCGACGTTGAAGACGGTCATCTCCAGTTCGAGCGCGACGAGGCTCTCGTCGGCGGCAATGAACGCTGGTTCGAGCTCCTCCCCGCAGTGGGGGCAGGACCGCTCGCCCATGTTGATCTCGACGTAGTTCAGGTCCGGATTCAACATCTCACCTGTCTTCGAGATGGCAATCCGAACCGCCTCGTCGGGGGTCGCCACGTCGTATACTGGTACAGCCGCTTCGACGACAACTCTACAGTTCATAGTGGGTCTTGACTGCCGATGAATATGAAGTTTAGCCTGCGTGTCTCTTTACTTTCACTAACGGTTTGCGGGCCCGTGCCGACGACTCGAAAGCGGGAAGGGGTTGCCACGCCTGTCGACGGACGATGGAACGGGGACAGCTCGACCTCGCGGCGGTTGCGGGCGGTTTCGACCTCCAGTCGACGCTCGAAAGCGGCCAGTCGTATCTCTGGTGGCGCGAGGACGGGGCCGACTACGCCGACCGGGGTCCCTACGGTGGCGACGGCTGGTATCTCACCACTACCCGGGCGACTGGCGAACCCGCCGTCATCCGGGTTCGCCAGCGCGACGGGGCGCTGGAATGGGAGTCGATGATCGATGCCAACCCGGTGTTGCGACGCCGGCTCCGTCTCGACGACGACCTCGACGCCATCCGTGCCGAGTCGCCGGCGGACGACCTCGTCGAAGCCGCGTACGACGCGTACTGGGGGATGCGGCTGGTCTGCGACCCGCCGTTCGGTTCGCTCATCTCGTTTATCTGCTCGGCACAGATGCGCGTCTCACGTATCCACGCGATGCAACAGTCGCTCCGGGAGGCCTTTGGCACGCCGGTCGAATTCGACGGGCGGACCTACCATGCGTATCCCACGCCCGAGCAACTCGCGGCGGCGAGCGAGGACGACCTGCGCGCGCTCTCGCTGGGATACCGTGCGCCGTACGTCCGCCGGACGGCCGGGATGGTCGCGGACGGAACCCGGCCCGAAGAGGCCCGCGGCAAGCCCTACGAGGCGGCACGCGAGTCGCTGACCCGGTTCGTCGGCGTCGGCGACAAGGTCGCAGACTGCGTGTTGCTGTTCTCGCTTAGCTACCTGCAGGCGGTCCCGCTGGACACCTGGATACGCAAGACGATAACGGAGTACTATCCCGACTGTGCGTGTGACTCCTATGCCGAGACCTCGCGGGCGATCCGGGCACAACTCGGGGACCAGTACGCCGGATACGTCCAGACCTACCTCTTTCACTACCTCCGTCACGCCGATGAAATTTAGGTCGGAGCGGGCGAATCCCCACACATGTCAGAGCGGACACGTGCCCACGTCTATGTCTCGGGCAAGGTACAGGGCGTGTACTTCCGCGCGACGACCCGAGACGAGGCCCGGGACCGGGACGTCGACGGGTGGGTACGCAACCTCGACGACGGCCGCGTCGAGGCGGTCTTCGAGGGGTCCGAGGAAGACGTCGAACGGCTGGTCGAGTTCTGTCACGAGGGGAGTCCGGCCGCCCGCGTCGACGACGTCGAGGTGGACTACGAACAGCCACAGGGCGAGGACGGTTTCCGTGTCCGGTGGCAGTGACTACGCGAGCAAAGCGGCGGTCGGTCCCTGGTCACAGTCTCGGCTCGTCTTTCAGTCCGCGAGTGCCCCGTCAGAGCCCGCGACCGCGTTCGGGTCCTGAATCCAGAGGTCGCCGAACACCTCGTCTTGCTGGAGGCGGACCCGGCCGCGGTGGGAGAGAAAGAGCAACCCGAGGTACGTTTCGACGCGGGACCCGCCCGCCGTCTCGACCTCCCGGAAAAGTACTTCGGCGCGTCCCTGGTCGTACTGTTCGCGCAACGCCGACTGGACGTTCCCGATGATCGTGTCGATGTCCTCGGTGTGGGTCCGGCTCGTCACCTCCCCCTCGGTCGGCTCGTCGTCCATCCGGAACTGGTCGGCCGCCCGGTAGTCGAGTTCCTGCGTGCCGCGCTGATAGCTCCCGGGCGAGTCGCTGGTGTCGTACTCGCGCGACTCCTTCCACCAGCTGTCCCGCTCGGCCTCGCGCAGGTCCCGCACCAGTTCGTCGAGCGTCTGTGGCATGCCACGGGCGCGCTTTCGCTCCAGCCGGCGGTCCATCTCCCGCTCCAGCGTCGCAAACGGATCGGGCTTGTCCAGGGGCGCGTCGTCGGCCAGCGCGCCCTCCCAGGGCTCGGGCTCTTCGGGTTCGTCCTCGTCGTCCGAGAGCATCGCGTCGCCTTTCATCCGCAGGAGGACGCTCGCGTAGAACAGCGCCCGCCCTGACGTGCGCAGGTCGGCCTCGTCGAGCCGTGCCAGGAACTTGTCGGTCACCTCGACGATGTCGATGTCCCAGGGGTCGATCTCGCCGTCCTCGGCGAGCTGGACCAGCACTTCGACGGGCTCGACCTCCTCCGACTCCTCGCCGTCGTTTGCCTCCGTTTCCCCCGTTTCGTCGCTCCCGGCATCGCTGTCACCGTTTTTCCGGACCTCCTGCCCGTCTTCAACGTCGCCCGGGAGGCCATCGTCGGACGAGTCCGACGGGCGCTGGCGCTTTTCGTGTCCAGTGATGTCCAGCGGGATGTCGGAGTCAGTCATCCGCAGGTACCTCCCGCTCGCCGCCGTCGTCGGAGAGGTCGATGCCAGTCACGGCGGAGATGTTGTCGTCCTGCATGGTGACGCCGATGGCGCGCTCGGAGCGTTCGAGCATCGCCGAGCGGTGCGAGACGACGACGAACTGGGCCTCGCCTGCGAGTTCGTCGACCATCTCGCCGACGAGTTCGGCGTTGGCCGCGTCGAGGAACGCGTCGATCTCGTCCAGCGCGTAGAACGGCGCGGGGTTGTGGCGCTGGAGCGCGAAAATAAAGGCGAGTGCCGTCAGCGACTTCTCGCCGCCGCTCATCGCGTTGAGCCGCTGGATGGGTTTGTCCCCGGGCTGGGCTTTCATCGTCAGCCCGCCGTCGAACGGGTCCTCCTCGTTTTCGAGGTGGAGACGCCCGGTCCCGTTCGAGAGGCGCTCGAAGATGTCACGGAACTGCTCGTCTATCGCCTCGAACGAGTCCATGAACGTCTGCTTCTTGCGGGCCTCGTAGGTCTCGATGCGCTCGCGGATGCCGTCGGCCTCCTCGCCCAGCGTCGCTTTCCTGTCCTGGAGTTCCGAGAGTTCCTCTTTCACGCGGTCGAACTCCTCGATTGCGAGCATGTTGACCGGCTCCAGCGCCTCCATCTCGCCCTCCAGCCGGCGGATTTCGGCCTCGACGGTCTCGTGGTCGGGTATCTCCTCGGGGTCGTAGTCGCCGACCTGCGCGTCGAGTTCCTCTATCTCCCACTCCAGGCGGTCGCGCTCGTCGTGAAGCTCCGAGAGCTCGTTTTCGACGGCGGTCACGCGCTCCTTTGCCTCGTCGCGCTCCTTGCGTGTCCCGGCGACGTCCTCGCGCAGGCTCTTGCGCTCCTCTTTGAGTTCCGCGAGTTCGGATTCGAGTTCCGCGACCTCCGCTTCCTTCGTCTCCAGGGTCTCCTCCTTGTCGGCGATGGTCGCTTCGAGTTCCTCGATGCGCTCCTGGGCCTCCTGCTTGCGTTCCTGTGCCCCCTCGATGTCCTCGTGGAGGTCCTCGATGGACTCCTCGGCGTACTCCTTTTCGAGCTGGAGCTCGTTGAGCCGTGCGTCGTACTCGTCTTTCCGCGTCTCCAGGTCGTCGATCTCTTCGCGGATAGACTCCGCCTCTGCGGTCAGTTCGGGCAGTTCCGAGTCCTCGACCTCCGCTTCGAGTTCGGCGATGTCCGCCTCGATGGCCGCGATCCGCTCGTTCTCCTCGGCGATTGCGGCCTCAAGTTCGTCCATCTGGTCGGAGACCTCCTCGCGCTCGGCCTCGATCTCTTCGAGTTCCGCCTCCAGGCGCTCGGTCCTGGATTTCGTCTCGTCGATTTCGGTCTCGCGTTTCTCGATTTCCGATTCGATCTCGCGGACCTGTTCGGCCGCGTCGGACTCGCGGTCGCGGGCGTCCTCAAGCCGGTCTTCCAGTTCGCGCACCTCGTCGCGGGCCGACCGGCGTTTCTCCTCCAGGTCGTTGATGCGGGCCGCGACGCGTTCGAGTGTGCCCTCGGTCCCCTCGAAGGAGTACCGTGACCCCTTCTTCGAGCCGCCGGTCATCGCGCCCGACTTCTCGACGAGGTCGCCCTCAAGCGTGACGAGGCGGAACTCGCCCATCAGCTCCCGCGCCGTCTCGATGTCGTCGACGACGAGCGTGTCGCCCAGCACGTACGAGAAGATGCCGGCGTACTTCTCGTCGAAGTCGACGAGGTTGTACGCGAAGTCGACGACGCCCTCGCGGTCCGGGAGCGCGGGGAGCGAGCGCTGGCGCATCTCCGTGATGGGGAGGAAGGTCGCCCGGCCCGCGTTGCGGGACTTGAGGTACTCGATACAGCGTTGTCCGACGCGGTCGTCGTCGACGACGACGTTCGCCAGCCGCCCGCCCGCAGCGGTCTCGCAGGCGGTGGCGTACCTGTTCGAGACGCTTCCCAGCTGGGCGACTGTGCCGTGGACGCCGTCGACGTCGGCGTTCAGCACGGCCGTCACTGCCCGCCCGTAGGAACTGTCGCCCGACTGGCCGGCCTTCGCTTCGAGTTCGGCATACTCCTGCTGTGCGGCGGTGAGTTCGTCCTCGATCTCGTCGAGATGCTGTTGTTTCTCGCGTTTCTCGGTTCGGAGGTCGTCGACCACCTCCGCGATGGTCTCGCGGTTCTCCGTCGCCTTCTCCAGTTCGACTTCGAGGTCTTCGATCTCGGCTTCGAGGTCGGGAATCCGCTCTTTGGCGTCGGCGATGGCCTCCCCTTTCTCGCGTTTCTCCGTCGACCGGCGGCGCGCCTCGTCGAGCAGCCGGTCCTGCTCGCGCTGGAGGTCGTTTTTCTCGGATTTGGCCGCTTCGAGGTCGCTCTTTCGCTCCTGGAGCCGGTCTTTGACCTCCTCGAACTCCTCGCCGACCTCGTCGATGCGCGCCTCGACGTCGGCCAGTGTTTCCCGCTTGGACTGGATGTCGGCGGCGATGGAGGACTTCTCGACTTTGGTCTCGCGGACCTCGCTTTCGAGGTCGTCTATCGTCTCCTGTTTGCGGTCGATCTTGACGAACGCCTGCCTGCGCTCGGCCTCGGCCTCCTCGATGCGGTCGTTCTCGGTCGCTATCCTGTCCTCCAGCCGGGAGATGTCGCCCTTTATCTCCTCTATCTCGCGCTTGATGGCGAGCTGTTCGTCCTCGCCCTTGCGCTCTATCTCCTCGTTGAGTTCCTCCAGCTCGGATTTGAGACACATCAGCTCGCCCTGCCGTTCGTCGAGCGTCGACTGGCGCTCCTCAAGCGTCGCCTCGGCGTCCTCGATGTCGGCCGCGACGCCGTCGAGTTCCTCGCGCTTGTCTTCGAGTTCCGCGGCCTTCCGGTAGCCCTCGTAGGTTTCTTTCTCCTCGCGGAGCTTCTGGTACTGGAGCGCCGTCTCGCGCTCGTCTTCGAGCTGGTCGAGCCGGTCTTCCTTCTCCTCGATGCGCAGTTCGGCCTCCTCGATGCGTTCCTCGACGACCTCCAGTTCCTCGAAGGCGTCCTCCTTTTTCGCATCGAACTGCGCCACGCCCGCGATTTCGTCGATGATCTCCCGCCGGGAACCCGGCGTCATGTTGATAATCTCGGTGACGTCGCCCTGCATGACGACGTTGTACCCCTCGGGCGTGACGCCCGCCTGGGCGAGCAGGTCCTGGATGTCGGAGAGGTTCACCGACCGGCCGTTGATGTAATAGTACGAGTAGTAGTTCTCCTCGGTCTCTTTGACCCGGCGCTTGATGCTGATCTCGTTGACGTCACCGACGTCGTCCGTGCCCGCGGCGTTGATGACCTGCGGGCGCGAGAGCGTCCCGTCGGAGTTGTCGAGGATCACCTCCACGCTCGCCTCGCGTTCACCCTGGAAGGATTCGCCCTCCTGGTGACCGGGGTTGAAGATGAGGTCCGTCAGCTTCTCCGCCCGGATGCCCGAGGTTCGGGCGAGGCCGAGCGCGAACAGTATCGAATCGATGACGTTTGATTTCCCGGAGCCGTTCGGACCCGTGACGGTCGTGAAGTCCTCGTAGAACGGGATGCGTGTCTTCCGGCCGAAACTCTTGAAGTTGTCGAGAACGAGCTCTTTGATGTACATGGGGGTGCTCGTGGAGGAGTCCCGGCCTCAAGCGATGATGATATCGCTCTCCGACTCCTCCGTGTTATCTTTCTCGTCGTGGCCCGCTGGTTTAGTTGCTTCGGCCTCGTCCGGGGATTCGGTCGCTTCCGTGGTCTCGACTGACGCCGACTCGTCGACTGACGATTCGGGGACGAACCCGAGTTCCGCGTTGACTGCGTTCTCTAGCTCACGCAGACGGACCTTGCACTCGACCAGTTCGTCGGTCAGTCCCTCCACCGAGGCCTCCAGTTCCTGAACTCGCGATTCGAGTTCCTCGACTCTGTTGGGGCACATATGTCCCATCGTCTTTCCCCCGCCACATAAACGTACGTCAGACAACGATACGAGATGTGATAGCTCGCGGAAACCGGTTAGAGAAACGCTACCCCGAGCGAACGGCCGATTCAGTTCGAAAATACCATCGTTTTTCCTGGAGATGAAACGGGGGTCGCCCGTTCTCGAAGAACCCATCCGGGAATCTTTACCGAAGCAGACCTACAGTTTCGTGTATGCGCCGGCCACACAGACGAACCGTTCTGGCAAGCATCGCCGGGATCGGACTCGCCGGCTGTCTCGATTCCGGCGATTCGGCCGACGGGACGCCCGGAACGGACAGCGACGGGTCCTCGATAGCCGACGACACGGGGACCGCAACGCCGACGCCGGACGAAACGCCGACACAGAGCGATACGCCGGAGACGACGCCGGATCAGGGTGACGGCCAGTCGACCGACGGCGCCGACGACGATAGCGAGGACAACGAGGAACCCGACCCATCGGTCTTTCCGGGCTACGAGATGACGACGGTCGAGGTGGAGACGCCGGACGGCGACGACCTCGGGCAGGTGTACGCGGCCATTGCCGACACGCGCGACCTGCGCTATACCGGACTCAGCGACACGGACTCGATGCCCGAGAACTACGGCATGCTGTTCGTCTTCGACGACGTGGACGACCGTCCGTTCGTCATGCGGGAGATGGACTTCGGCATCGATATCGTGTACGCCGACGACGAGGGCGTCATCACGGAGGTCCATCACGCCCCCGAGCCCGGTCCCGACGAGGACGGCAACGAACAGCGCTACCCCGGCCGGGGCCAGTACGTCCTCGAACTCAACAAGGGCTGGACGACCGACCGCGGCGTCACCGTCGGCGACGTCCTCCAGTTCGAACTCTGACTACTCCATCCGACGCTGTCGTCAGGCTTTAGCCACCGGACCCCGAACCGCGGGTAATGGCGCAAACACAGGAGGAGCGCGACCTCGCGGTGGTCATCGGGCTGGAGGTCCACGTCCAGCTCGAAACCGAGACCAAGATCTTCTGTGGCTGCTCGACCGAACCGGCCGAGGAGCCTAACACCCGGACGTGTCCGGTCTGTCTCGGACTGCCCGGCTCGCTTCCGGTGGTCAACGAGGCCGCGGTCGAGGCCGCCGTGAAGGTCGGCAAGGCGCTCGACGCGACGATTCCCGAACGGACCCGCTTTCACCGCAAGAACTACTACTACCCGGACCTGCCGAAGAACTTCCAGATCACCCAGTACGACGATCCTATCTGCCAGGACGGCGAACTCGAATGCACTGTGGGGGACGAACGCCGGACGATTCGCATCCGGCGGGCACACCTGGAGGAGGACCCCGGCAGTCTCAAACACAAGGGCGGCTCCATCGACACCGCCGAGTACACGCTCGTCGACTACAACCGCGCCGGCGTGGCGCTGCTCGAGATCGTCACGAAACCGGACTTCCGAAGCCCCGAGGGCGTTCGTGCGTTCCTCACCAAACTGGAGGAGGTCCTGGAGTACCTCGGCGTGTTCGATGCCTCCCGAGACGGCAGCCTGCGCGTCGACGCCAACCTCTCGGTCGTCGACGCCGACGCCGTCGACGGGGACGGGGACGGTGGCATCTCCACGGACGTCCTCGAAGACGCCAACCGCACCGAGGTCAAGAACATCTCCAGTCACAAGGGTGCCCAGAAGGCGCTCTCCTACGAGGCGACGCGACAGAAAAACGCCATCCGTCGCGGCCGCGCCGTCGAACAGGAGACCCGCCACTGGGACGAGTCCCGGGGCATCACCGTCTCGATGCGCTCGAAGGAAGAGGAGAAAGACTACCGCTACTTCCGCGAGGCCGACCTGCCGCCCCTGGAGGTCGCTGACTGGAAGGAGCAAATCGAGATTCCCGAACTCCCGGACGCGCGCCGCGAGCGGTTCCGCGAGGAGTACGGCCTGAGCGACGAGGCCGCCGACAAACTCACCAGCACCAAGCAGGTCGCCGACTTCTACGAGGACGTCGCCGCCGAGTTCGACCCCGACCTCGCGGCGACGTGGGTCGCCGACGAACTCCTGGGGGAACTCAACTACCGCGACATGGAGAGTACGGACGTCGCCGACCGCCTCGACGAGGTCAAGCGTCTCGTCGAACTCGTCGCGACCGACGAAATCACGGTCAAGAACGCCCGCGAGACGGTCCTGCGGACGATGCTCGACGAGGGGACCGACCCCGACACCATCGTCGAGCAGGCGGGGCTTGGCAAGACCAGCGGCGACGAGGTCCAGCAGGCCGTCGAGGCCGCAATCGACGAGAACCCCGACGCCGTCGAAGACTACCACGACGGCGAGGGCGGCGCTATCAACTTCCTCGTCGGACAGGTGATGCAGAAGACGGGAGGCAGCGCCGACCCCGGCGACGTCAATCAACTGCTCCGGGAAGAACTGAAATAGCACCCGCGAGTGAATCACACGACTGCGCGCACGCGCACTCGCGCTGTCTGTTGGTTTCTCGAAAGGCTTTAGAGGGATTGCCGGCGTAGCACCGATAGCGACCACCCCGAGGTGACTCCCAGTGAAACTGATCGTAACCGAGAAAGAGAACGCCGCGCGCCGCATCGCAGACATACTGAGCGAGGGGAGTGCCGACGTCGAACAGCGAAACGGCGTGAACGTCTATCGCTGGGGGAACACCCGCGTCGTCGGGCTGTCGGGCCACGTCGTCGGGTTGGATTTCCCCGACGAGTACAGCAACTGGCGCGACGCCGAACCGGTCGAGTTGATCGACGCCGAGGTCGTCGACCGACTACGACCGGGAAGGGGAACTCATCGGTAAGGAGGCGTACGAACTCGTCAGCGAGCACGTCGACGGCCCGATAGAACGGGTCCGGTTTTCCTCGATCACGGACACCGAGGTCCGGGAGGCGTTCGCGAACCCCGACGACCTGGACTTCGACCTGGCGGCGGCCGGCGAGGCCCGACAGATCATCGACCTCGTCTGGGGGGCTGCACTCACGCGGTTTCTCTCGCTGTCGGCCCGCCAGCTCGGCGACGACTTCATCTCCGTCGGCCGCGTCCAGTCGCCGACGCTGAAGCTCATCGTCGACCGCGAACGCGACATCGAGGCGTTCGAACCCGAACAGTACTGGGAGCTGTTCGCCGACCTCAAGAAGGGGGCTGACGAGTTCGAAGCCCAGTACTTCTACGACGACGACGGGACCGAGGCCGAGCGCGTCTGGGACGAGGCGGAGGCCCGGGACGTCCACGAGCGACTGGGGGCCGCGTCGAGTGCGGCGGTCGTCTCGGTCGACAAGCGCACCCGGACCGACCGTCCGCCCGAACCGTTCAACACGACCGCGTTCATCAGCGCCGCCGGTTCGCTCGGGTACTCTGCCCAGCGTGCGATGTCCATCGCAGAGGACCTCTACACGGCGGGGTACGTCACCTACCCCCGCACCGACAACACCGTCTACCCCGAGGACCTCGACCCGGAAGCGCTGCTGGAATCGTTCGTCGGCAGCGACGAGTTCGGCGAGGACGCCGAGCAGTTGCTCGGCCTGGACGACATCGAACCGACCCGCGGTGACGAGGAGACGACCGACCACCCCCCGATCCATCCGACGGGCGAACTGCCGGCGTGGGGCGACCTCGACGACGACGAGTGGCAGGTGTACGAACTCGTCGTCCGGCGCTTTTTTGCGACGGTCGCCGAGCCGGCCACCTGGGAGCACCTCCGCGTCGTCGCCGAGGCGGGCGGCTGTCGGCTCAAGGCGAACGGCAAACGGCTCGTCGATCCCGGGTATCACGCGGTGTATCCGTACGCGAGCACCAGCGAGAGCTACGTGCCCGACGTCGACGAGGGCGAACGACTGGACGTCAGCGAGGTTCGGTTCGACGAGAAGGAGACCCAGCCGCCCCGCCGGTACGGCCAGTCGCGGCTCATCAGGAAGATGGAGGAGATGGGCATCGGGACGAAGGCCACCCGCCACCACATCGTCGAGAAACTCTACGACCGGGGATACATCGAGAGCGACCCGCCGCGACCGACGGCGCTGGCGGAGGCGGTCGTCGAGGCCGCCGAGGCCTTCGCCGACATGGTCATCAGCGAGGAGATGACGGCGCAACTCGAACGGGACATGACCGCCATCGCCGAGGGCGAGGCGGCGCTCGACGAGGTGACCGACGAGTCACGCGAGATGCTGGAACGCATCTTCGAGGAGTTGCGCGAGTCGCGCGAGGCAATCGGCGACCACCTGCAGGAGTCGCTGAAGGCCGACCGTCGGCTGGGACCCTGCCCGGAGTGTGGCGAGGACCTGCTGGTCCGGCGCAGCCGACAGGGGTCGTACTTCGTCGGCTGTGACGGGTTCCCCGAGTGTCGGTTCACGCTGCCGCTTCCCAACACCGGGGAGCCGCTCGTGCTGGACGACGTCTGCGAGGAACACGACACACACCACGTGAAGATGCTCGCCGGCCGGGACACGTTCGTTCACGGCTGTCCCCGATGTGCGGCCGCGCAAGCCGAAGAGAGCGAGGAGCGCGTACTCGGTGCCTGCCCCGACTGCGGGGATGGCGTTGCTCCGACGGAGCAACGAGGCGAAGGCGGCGATAGCGAGGCGCGAAGCGCCTCGAACCATTCGAGCGAGCAGAGCTCGCGAGAAGAAGCCACCGAAGCACACGGCGGCGAACTGGCGATCAAACGGCTCCGGTCGGGGTCCCGGCTCGCCGGCTGTACCCGCTATCCCGACTGCGAGTACTCCCTCCCGCTCCCGCGCCGCGGCGACATCGAGATCACCGACGAGCGCTGCGAGAAGCACGCTCTGCCGGAACTACGCGTCCACAACGGCGACGAGCCCTGGGAACTGGGCTGTCCGGTCTGTAACTACCGGGAGTACCAGGCCAGGCAGGCCGTCGACGACCTCGAAGACATCGACGGTATCGGCGAGAAGACCGCCGCGAAGCTCCGGGAGGCCGACATCGAATCGCCGGACGACCTCGCGGCGGCCGACGCCGACTCGCTCGCCGACCGGCTCCAGGGAATCACCGCCGAGACGTTCCGCGAGTGGCAGGAACAGCTCGCGAGCTGAACCGACCGGGCACAGCCCCGCCCGCTTACCGTGCGATTAATCCGTCTGCTGGCAGTGAAGGACCGTATGAGCGTTATCGCCGAGTTCCGTGTCTGGTCGTCCGTACTCGCCATGGCGGAGACGCTCGATGCGATGTCCGACATCGAAATCGACCTCGTTCAGCAGGCCGGCACGGACCCGAACACCCCCTATCTCCTGTTCTGGGTGACCGGCGACAGCCTGGCTGCGTTCGACGAGAAACTCCACGACGACGCGACGGTAACCAACGTCGAACGCTACACGAAGGCTGCGGATCGCGTGCTCTATCGTGCTCGTATCACCGAGGCAGCGGACGTCGTTTTCTACTCGCTGTGGGTCGAACTCGGGGCCGAACAGATCGACGTCCGATACGCGGACGGCTGGTGGTACAACCGGATGCGCCTGCCCGACAGGGACGCCCTGGCGACCATCGCGGAGTGGTGTGTCGACAGCGGCGTCGAGTTCGACCTCCAGGCGGTGTACACCGACGACCAAACGGCGTATCCCCGCGCGACCCTGACCGACGAACAGCGCGAGGTGCTCCAGGTCGCACACGACCTCGGCTACTTCGACGTCCCCCGGAGTGCGACGCTCGCGGACGTCGCGGCGGAACTCGGCATCTCCAGCCAGGCCGCATCCGAACGGCTCCGTCGCGGCCACCGCCAGCTCATCGCACAACACCTCTGAACCAGTCGCTCGCTGCCGTCCCCGGGTTCGGGTCCGACCGCGAAAAATACCCCCTTCTATCGCGCTCGCATCACCGACGCAGTGGTACTGTGTCGTATCCGATGTGGGTCGAACTCGGGGCCGAACAGATGAACGCGCGGTACGCGGACGGCTGGTGGTACAACCGGATGCGCCTGCCCGACAGGGACGCCCTGGCGACCATCGAGGAGTGGTGTGTCGACAGCGGCGTCGAATTCGACCTCCAGGCGGTGTACACCGACGACGAAACGGCATATTCCCGCGCGACCCTGACCGACGAACAGCGCGAGGTGCTCCAGGTCGCACACGACCTCGGCTACTTCGACGCCCCCCGGAGTGCGACGCGCTCGGCCCGGCGGAGCACTTCCCGGATCGGTACCCCCGTTTCGGCGGCGACTGCCGCCGCGTCGTCGTACTCGGCGCTCACGTCGAACACCACATCACTCTCGTCCACTCGTCCCATCCGGGCGACTTTTACGCCGACCTCGAACGACCGGCCATCGGCCTCGACGGTGACGGCTTCGACCTCGCGGTCGGCCACGAAGCGATGGCCCGAGCCGTGCTCGCGCACGCCGAGGGTACCGGTCTCGGCGGCCAGTTTCCGTGCCACCCGCCGCACGTCGTCGGGTTTCACGACGACTTTCACCAGATGTCCTGGCCGGGACTTCTTCATCGTCGCCGGGACGACCGAGACGTCGAGTGCGCCCGCCTCACCGAGCGTCTCCTGGAGACCGCCGAGGACCTCGGGCGTTGCGTCGTCGAGATTCGTCTCCAAGACCGTGATGGGGTCCCGACGGAGGTCGGCGGCCGATTCCCCGACGAGTGCGCGCAACACGTTGGGGTGGGACGGGAAGGATTTGTTCCCGGCACCGTAGCCCGACTCCTCGACGCGAAGCGAGGGGAGCGTCTCGACGCCGTCGGCGACGTGAGCGAGGACGGCCGCGCCGGTCGGTGTGAGCAGTTCCGTCTCGACCGGCCCACCCCGGAGTGACCAGTCCGCGCGTTCTGCCAGTTCCACCACGGCCGGCGTCGGGACCGGGTAGGTGCCGTGGCTCGTCTCGACGCTCCCGCCGCCGGTGGCCAGCGGCGTCGTCACGACCCCATCCGGGTCGAGGTCGGCAAGCAGCAGGCAGGCACCGACCACGTCGGCGATGGCGTCGTCGGCCCCCACTTCGTGGAACTGCGTCGACTCCAGGTCGGTCCCGTGGACGCTCGCCTCGGCCTCGCCCAGGAGTTCGAAGATTGCGAGGGCGTCGTTCTGGACCGGCGCGGACAGTTCCAGCGACTCGACTATCTCGACGACTTCGGGGTACGAGCGGTGTGGGCCGCTCCCCTCTGCGTGGACGTGGTCGTCACTATCGTCGTGCGAGTGGTCGTGGTGGCCGTCTCCATCGTCGCGATGGTGTTTCTCCCTGTCAGCGTCTTCGAGCAGGACCTCGACCGCAGTCGCGGTGATGCCACAGCGCGTAGTAGTGTCGACCTCGTACCGGACGTCGAGCGCATCCTCGACGGGTTCGAGGGCGACTCGGTCGGCTCCTGCCGCCAGGAGTGCCCCGAGTAGCATGTCCCCGCTCGCGCCCATCCGGCCGTCGAATGCGAGCGTTCGCATACCCGTGTTCCGTCCCGCCGGGATATGATACTGTTGTCCTAGTTGCTACCACACGTCCCGGACGGGCGGGCCACAGGCCACTCCGTCGTAAACGTCAGGCCGAGAGCCAGGCGTAGGTTTGGAGAGAACCGAACAGGATCGTGAGCGCGCTGTTCTGAACCAGCAGCACGTCGTTGGCAGGTAGTAGCGTCTGCGATGCCACGGCGAGCACTCCGAACACCGTCGCCAGTACCAGGTTGTACTTCGCGAACGCGACCCAGCACTCCTGGTCGAGTTCGATGAGTCCATCTGTGCCCATACCATACGTTCGGTCTGTTCGGGTAACAAAGACCGGGTGCGTTCTCGAAATATCGTGATTGCTCGAAAAATGTTGTCTTGAAAGCCCCCGCTGGCTCTCTAGGGAATGATGATGTTGTGGTGACTGGGCGCTTGAAAGCCCCCGCTGGCTCTCTAGGGAATGGTGATGTTGTGGTGACTGGGCGCTTGAAAGCCCCCGCTGGCTCGACCGCCCGGGGCTTGTTGTGGTCCTCACTCACTACGTTCGTTGCGGTCCTTACAGCGCCCGGGACGGATCGACCCAGCGGCCCCTTTCAGTCCGCCCAAACAGGTCCACACGCCCCCCCAGCCGATTGCGGTGCTCACTGCGTTGCGCTCCTCATCCCTCGCACGCGACTGTCACGGCATGAACGCCGCGACAGCGCGCGCCGTCAATCAAAATCGGAGTGAGTGAATTGATTGTCACGTTCGTCCCTACCACTGTTTTCGCCGCCAAAGTTAATGAACTATAATGTCGGAAGCGCTCAGCGCATCCGCGACGGAGTCGTTCTCTCCCGGTGTTGTTCTGCGACGTACCACCTATTCCGGGCGGGCTTGTCCCAGGAAGTTCGCGACCAGCCTGATGCCTTCGCCGGTCAGGATGCTCTCGGGGTGGAACTGGACGCCGACGTGGGGTCGGTCCTGGTGACGGACGGCCATGACGACGCGTTCCTCGTCCTCGGTGCGGGCCGTCTCGACGAGGCTGGCGGGCAGGTCGTCGCGCTCGACCGCGAGCGAGTGGTACCGGCCGACCTCCATGTCCTCGGGGAGGCCGGCGAAGATGCCCCGTCCGTCGTGGGAGACCGTCGACGGTTTCCCGTGGACGACCGACTCGGCGTGGCCGACCGCCGCGCCGTTGGCCGCACACAGTGCCTGGTGGCCGAGACAGACACCCAGCGTCGGGTAGGCACGCTCGGCGAACAGCGGCATCGAGATGCCCGCATCGTGGGGGGTGCCGGGCCCAGGCGAAATCACGATTGCGTCGGGGTCCAGGTCGTCGACCTCATCGAGGGTGACGGCGTCGTTGCGCCGGACGTCCACCTCGCTTTCCTCGCCCTCGCCGTCGCCCCCGAACCACGCGTCGGTCGTCACGACCTCGCCGACGTACTGGACGAGGTTGTACACGAACGAGTCGTAGTTGTCGATGACGAGTACCTTCATGGCTGAATCGGATTGCTGACTTCCATCATGGCTGTTCGACCTGCATGTCGGCCCGGTCGCCGAGCGCGCGGTCGACGGCGGTGACGAGCGCCCGGCCCTTGTCGAGGGTTTCGGCGTACTCCTGGTCGGGCACCGAGTCGTGGACGATGCCGGCCCCGACGCGCAGGAAGTACTCGCCTTCGTGACGGACGAGCGTCCGGATGATTATGTTCAGCGTCGCGCGCTCGTCGAAGCCGAAAATCCCGATACTTCCGGTGTAGGGACCCCGCCGGGTCGCTTCGAGTTCGTCGATGATTTCCATCGTTCGCGGTTTGGGCGCGCCCGTGATGGTGCCGCCGGGAAAGACGGCCCCGACGGCGTCCGCGAGGTCGTATTTGGGGTGCAGGCGGCCCTCGACGAGCGAGACCAGGTGCATCACCTCCGAGTAGCGGTCGACCCGGCGGTACTCGGTCACGTCGACGCTGCCGTAGTCACAGACTTTCCCCAGGTCGTTGCGTTCGAGGTCGACCAACATTGCGTGTTCGGCACGCTCTTTCTCGTCGGCCAGCAGGTCGCGTTCGAGGCGGTCGTCCTCGGCCTCTGTCGTGCCTCGGGGGCGCGTCCCCGCAATCGGTTCGGTCAGCAGTCGGTCGCCGTCGCGTTCGAGTAGCAACTCGGGGCTGGCGCTGACCAGGTCGACGCCGGGGAACTCGACGAGTGCCGAGTACGGCGCGGGGTTGACCTCGCGGAGCGCGTCGAACGCCGCGACCGGGTGGACCGCTGCCGGCGCACGCAGGCGCTGGGAGATGTTCGCCTGAAACGTGTCCCCCTCGCGGATGTATTCTTTGGCCCGGCGAACGCGTTCGGCGAACTCCGCCCGGGAACAGTCGCTCTCGAACCGCGCGGTCTCTCCCGCGCCCTCGGGGTCTGGCACGTCGGGGTTCCCGGCGACCGTACGTTGCGCGAGTGCGAGTGCGTTCTCGCGGCCGCGCTCGTAGGCCGCCCGGCACGCGGCGTCGGTCGGGTCCTCGATCCGGGGGCAGGCGGTGATCCGCAGTGTCACCGTCTCACCGCGGGGTTCCTCCCAGGCGGCCAGCGTCTCGTATGTTGCGAGCTGTATCCGTGGCAGGTCGCGGTCGCGGACCGCCGTCTCGGGGAGGTCTTCCAGTTCGCGTGCGACGTCGTAGGAGAGCCAGCCGATTGCGCCACAGGGGTAGGGGACGTCACAGTGCCCACGGGAGAGTTGCTCCCCGTCCAGAAACGACTGCAGGGCGGCGATTGATCCCCGGTCCCCGGGCTCCACTTCGAGGAACTCGACGGGTTCGACGCCGAAGTAGCCCCATCCCGACTGGCCGCCGGTCGTGGCGAGGTACGCGCCGCCCGACCCCTCGCGTGCGCGCCGGTAGGCACGAAACGGGTCGTCGACGGTGACGCGAACCTCGACGGGAATCCGGGCACCGCTCGGTGCGTCGCGTGCGGCGCGTTCGAATCGCTCGACTGTGGTGACGACTTCCGGGTTCGTACAATCCATCAGTATCAGGGGGAGCCGGTAACTGCCGTTATTCGCCGTTGGCTTCCTTGCGGGCGTTCAGTTTCGCCTGCTCGCGAGCGCTGGGGTTGACCGACGGTTTGAACGGCACTTCCGACACTTTCGCGTACACGGGTTCCCCGGGCTCTTCGGCGTATTTGTCCGGCACATGGACCTGGAACTCGATGTCAGTGCCCTCCTCGTATATCCTGTCGTCGAGGGGAACGCCGAGGTCCATCAATTTCTCCGCGGGGACGTGAGCGAGGGCGATGTTCGTCTCTAGCTCCGGATTCCACCACGGCGAGGTAACGTATCCGCACTCTTCGCCCGTCTCGGGGTCGGAGACGAGCCAGAAGTCCGACGCGTAGTCCCGGATCGGTTCGCCGGCCATCTTCAGCCCGACCAGTTTGTGCGTGAACGGGTACTCGCCGTTCTCGATCAGTTCCTTCTGTCGCTCCAGTTCCTCTTTCCCGACGTAGTCGGCCTCCTTGTCGTCCGGGACGTGATACCCGAGATTGACCTGGAACGGGGAGGTCTCGAAATCCATGTCCTGGCCCCACGAGAGGATGCCGGCAGCGATGCGGCGATGGTGGGACGGGGCAATCACGTCGCCACCGTGCTCACGGACGGTCTCCAGGACCGGATTCCAGACGCGCTCGGCGTTTTCCATGGAGTCTCTGATGTAAATCTCGAAGCCTTTCTCGCCGGAGAACCCGGTCTGGCTCACTATCACGGGACAGCCGTTGACCTCCGCCTCCATGAGGCCGTAGTAGGGAATCTCCTTGACCTCCTCCCCGACGACGTCGACCATCACGTCGACCGATTTGGGGCCCTGAATCTGTATCGGGGAGACGTCGATTTCGTGTATCTCGACGTCGAAGTTCTCCCCGACGTTCACCCCCTGCAGCCACTGCATCAGGTCCGAATCCGCAATCGAGAACCAGAACTCGTCGTCGGCGATCCGCAGGAGCGGGAAGTCGTTCAGGATTCCGCCGTCCTCGTTACAACAGATGGTGTACCTGGCGTCCATCCGTTCGAGGCCCGATATGTCCCGGGTGACGACGTAGTTCGAAAACGCCTCCGCGTCTGGGCCTTTCACCCGTATCTGCCGTTCGACGGCGACGTTCCACAGCGTCACGTGGTTGACGAGCAGGTCGTACTCGGCCATCGCGCCGCCATCTTCGGGGTCGATCATCCCCCGAGGGTGATACATCCGGTTGTACACTGTTGCACGCCAGCATCCTTCCTGGACCGACAGGTGCCACAGTGGCGATTTCCGTACGCGCGTCGAGATCAATAGCTGGATATCGGCATCACCGGTCTGACGGAGATTTCTCGGGAGAACCCGGTCTGACTGGTCGACACTCGGGTAGTTTGGATGCGCTTGCTGTTCCGACTCGTTTGTGTCGTTGGACATCGTATAGAGTGACGAATGACGGTTAGTTAAAAGAGGGGCGTAATGTTGGGTAGTCAGATATATTGTTTCGAGAGTCCCCCGGCCGAAGTCGCAGTACCGCCGCATTGTCGCTCGCTTAACCCGCGATACGGCCGATTACCCTGTCCCGTGAATCGCCCGGTCGGACGGATTGGTTCCACTACTGGTATATTTGGTTATATTTTGTGTTGTGGTCCGGGTGATTGTGGAGTCGAGGCCGTCCAGGCCCGCCGTCATCGGATCGTTCGTGATTTGGTACCGCGACAACCGCTCTCAGGGGAGATCGACCGACACGCCGGACTGGATGCTGGCTGCCTTCACGGTGTTGTACAGCAACATCGTGATGGTCATCGGTCCGACGCCACCGGGAACTGGCGTGATGGCGCTGGCTTTCTCCCTGGCGCTCTCGAACTCGACGTCGCCGACGAGTTTGTACCCCTTCTCGGTGTCCGCCTCGACGCGATTCACGCCGACGTCGATGACGGTCGCCCCCTCCTTGATCATCGAGCCGTCGACGAGTTCCGGGTAGCCTGCCGCGGCGATCACGATGTCGGCTTCCCGCGTCTTCTCCCCGAGGTCGTCGGTCCGGGAGTGACAGACGGTGGTGGTCGCGTTGCCGCCGGGCGACTTCTGGATCAGCAGATTCGCCATGGGTTTGCCGACGATGTCCGACCGGCCGACGACGACGGCGTCCTTGCCCTCGGTGTCGACGTCGGCGGCCTCGAGTAGCTTCTGGATGCCGTGCGGTGTCGCGGGCTTGAACCGTGCGTGTCCCGCCACGAGTAGCCCGACGTTCTCGGGGTGGAACCCGTCGACGTCCTTGTGGGGGTCGACCCTCCGGAGGACCCTGCGTTCGTCGACGTGGTCCGGAACGGGCATCTGCACGAGGAACCCGTGGACGTCGGGGTCGTCGTTCAGCTCGTCGATGCGCTCGAACAGCGCTTTCGCCGGCGCATCCGGGTCGATCTCCCGGTGGACCCCCCGGATACCGATCTCCTCACAGGCCTGCTGTTTCATCGAGACGTACGTCTCGCTCGCCGGGTCCTCGCTCATCAGGACCGTGGCGAGTCCGGGTCGGACGTCCGCGGCCGCCAGCGTCTCGATGCACTCTGCCAGGTCGTTTCGAATCCGGTCCCCAATCGCGTTACCGTCGAGCACGTGCGTCATGATTCGTTCCCACCGTCCGTACTTGATCGAGCGCTCGTAGTAGATAGCATGGTACTCTCCTGGACCCTGTTTCGTTCAGTTTGTTATCAATTCACTGGCTAGGCGTCTAAACTGATGTGTCGTGCTGGAGACGGCCGGACCTCCACAATACGACACCGGGTTGATAACAATAATTTCGCCGGGAAACGGGTGTTCTGGGGTCCACTCGTGGCCCTGTTCGCGGGCCGTCCGACGGTTGCAACGGGGCCTCCCTGTCCGGGAGTCGGGGGTGGAAAAAACATAACTACGCTGTTCCGGAGTCTAGAGTAGAATGGCGAACCAGTCGGCACAACCAAGGAACCTTCTCGTCGATCCCCGGTTCGAACTGATGCCGTTCGAGAGCATCGAAGAACAGGTCGCGCACCTCCCGGACTACGCGACGATTACGATCACCGCGTCCCCGACGCTCGGGCTGGAAGACACGATTGTCTGGACGGAGAACCTGGCAGCCGAGGGGTACACAATCGTCCCCCACATCGCCGCCAGATACGTTCGCGACGCCGACCACCTCGACGAGATCGCCGGTCGGGTCGCCGATGCGGGCGTGACGTCAATCTTCGTCCCCGGCGGCGACCGCGAGGAACCGGTCGGCGAGTTCGAGTCCGCGTATCAGCTCCTGACGGCGCTGGAGGAACTGGGCTACGACTTCGAGGAGGTCGGCATCACCGGCTACCCGGAGGGCCACGCGTTTCTCGACGAGGAGACGCTCGCCGAGTCGATGCAACGGAAGGCCCCCTACGCAACGTACATCACGACACAGATCTGTTACGACCCCGACCGCATCCTCGAGTGGATCGGGACGGTCCGGGACGAGCGCGGGATCGACCTCCCGGTGGAGATCGGGATTCCGGGCGTGATGAAATACCAGCGGCTCATCGGCATCTCCCGCAAGGTCGGCGTCGGCGAGTCCGTTCAGTTCCTGCAGAAGACGACCGGCATCCTCGACTTCGTCAGGGAGGTCATCGGCTCCCGCGGCAGATACGAGCCGGACGACCTCGTCGACGGACTCACCCCCTACGCGGACGACCCACACTACAACATCCGGCGGCTTCATATCTACACGTTCAACCAGGTTTCCGACACCGAGGCGTGGCGCACGGCCAGGCTCAATCGGTGATTTGACCGACATGCTGTGTGCGGACCGCCGGAGACGCCTTCCGGGCGCGCTTGCGGGCGGTCGGACCGCGTCCGTTCCTCGCTCCCTCCAAGATTTTTACAGATGATTACCGTATCCGGTGAGTATGACTGTCTTTCCAGACACGGCCGTGCGAGAGACCCAGGCGAGCAGTTGCGAGTGCACCGGTGCCGACACGCGGCAACAGTGGGCGTACCGATGACGGTCGAACGGGTCGATTACAGCGACATCGAAGCAGCATTAGAGCGCTTCGACAACCCGAGGGTCGTCAAGGAGACACCGCTCGAACGGAGCACCTCGCTGGAGGCCGTAACCGACGCGGACGAGGTCCGGCTGAAGCTGGAACATCTCCAGTGGACGGGATCGTTCAAGACGCGTGGGGCGTACAACAAGATCGCGGCGCGCCTGGAAGAGGGACCCCTCGACCAGGTGGTCACCGCCAGCGCAGGCAACCACGCCCAGGGCGTCGCGCTCGCGGCGACCGAACTGGGCGTCGACTCGACAATAGTCATGCCGAAAACCGCGCCGCAGGCGAAAGTCGAGGCGACGCGTCACTACGGCGGGACCGTCGAACTCGTGGGACAGGACTTCAGGGCGGCCGAGCGGCGAGCACGCGAGCTGGTCGAGGAGACCGGTGCCGAGTACGTCCACGCCTTCGACGACCCCGCGATCATCGCCGGACAGGGGACGCTCGGCGTCGAGATGTACGAGAACTGGCAGTCGGTGGACACGGTCATCGTTCCGATTGGTGGTGGGGGCCTCATCAGCGGAATCTCGACCGCGTTCGCCGAGTTGCGCCCCGAAACACGGATCGTCGGCGTCCAGGCGACGGGCGGCCAGACAATCGTCGACAGCCTCGAGAAGGGAATCCCGCAGACACTCGACTCGGTCGATACAATCGCCGACGGCATCGCAACCGGCGGCGTCTCGGAGCTGACGCTGTCGATCATCGAGCGACACGTCGACGACGTCGTCACGGTGACGGATAGTCAGATCGCCGATGCCGTCCTGCTGTTGATGGAACGCGCGAAACAGGTCGTCGAGGGGGCCGGTGCCGCCTCGGTCGCGGCACTGGTTGCCGGCGAGGTGGACGTGACCGGCGAGAACGTCATGCCGCTCCTCTGTGGCGGGAATCTCGACATGACAATGCTCATGGAGGTTGTGATTCACGCGCTCACGCGCCGGAAACAGATCGTCCGGTTGCGAGTGCACATCGATGACCGACCGGGGAAGATGGAGGCCATCTCGGGTATCATCGCTGACCACGGCGCAAACATCCAGACCGTGCAACACGACCGCGCCTTGCGGGACCTCGACGTCGGCGAGGCGTACCTCGTTTTTCAGGTCGAGACCAGCGGCGCGGAGCACGCCGCCAACATCGTCGACTCGCTCTCCGAACACGGGTACGATGTCGACGTCGTGAACTGATAGTGGTTGCTGTGAGTATTTTCGGTCGTCCTCCGGAGTCCGGATTGCGCGACTGCGAACTCGTGTTGTCGTGATGCCCGGCGGTACCGAGTCACGACAGCTATGAAACGACCACTCGCCGTCGGGGGGACCGTCCGGGGAGAGGGATGCAACCAGCTATAGCAGGTAGTGATCGGTTCCCGCGTATCCGTGCAGGAAACAGTCGCGTTCGCTATCGGAACTCCGTGTTACGGACAGACAATATTGAACTATAGTTCGTGATGATGCAAGATAAGTTCAGAATCCTTAAAAACATCCGGTACAAAATGAAATATGTATGGAACGAAAGACGGAACGCAGTGTAGCTCAGAACGACGAAACGTCACAGGAAACTATCGTGAACTACATGCCCGCAATGCCGAGGCAGTCCGACCAACCGAGTCGTGTCGGCCGGATTCTCCGGAAGGTGTTCCGGCGTCGAGGCGCGCTTCGGCCGGTCACCCGGGAGGAGGAACCGGTCGTGACCACGTACGCTGACGACTAGGCGGACGGTCGCTACTTTTTTGCCTGTCGGAGGCAACCAGACACCATGCGATCAATCGTCGGCGGAGAGCCCTACTGCAAACAGTGCGGGTACGATATCGACCGTGGTGAGAGTATATGTCCACGGTGCCAGTTCAGCCCCCGCCAACGAGGGCTCAAAATCGCACTGTGGCTGTTGCTGGCCGTCGTCGTCTGCATGTCGCTCCTGATAGTGGTGCCGTCAATCGGGAGAGTGCTGATCGGGGTCGCCGCGGTCGCGTTCATGCTGTCGTTCGTGATGTTGTTCGTCTCGTTCGTTGCGACGCCGTACCGCCTCGGATCGCTTTTCCTCCGGCTGTGAGCAGTTTATCGCACACGTCGGAAACGATTCTGAGGGACCGGACCTACACAGTTTTCTCCCGGCCACTTACCCTGCGGTGAGAAGCTTGCACGTACTGAAAGGTGCGTTGGCCGTCGCTTTCACATAGACAACGAGTCACGGTGTCGCCCTCTCCTGCGAGCAATCAACAACATATATAGATTATTAAATGAAACGAAGGAATCAAGTCGTTTCACGCTGTTCTGACAATCAGAAAGTTACAAAAGTAGATGATGTCAAAAAACCATAAAAAAGACGCACAGTCACGTCAGGTGATTCGGTGCCGAATCCACCAGAAAAAATAGAAAAAAAACGTCATCAACAATGATGAATGGCATGCGACAACGAACGAGGGGTACAGAACCGGGGGTAAACCATGGCTGACGACGACGACGATGGCTTTGGCGGTGAGGGTCTGCAGGTAGAGCTGTTCCATGCAGAGACAGATCGAGAACCGGGCGACACGAACTGGCAGGGATTCGGATTCGACGTTCACCCGCAGGTGTTTTTCATCTCCGCGTTCGTGGTCCTCCTTTTCATCGCGTTCTCGTTGATCTTCCAGGATACGGCTCAGACCGTGTACGAGGACGTCCGTACGGGCGCGGGAACGAACTTCGGTTGGCTGCTCATCACGGCAGCGAACATCTTCATCATATTCATGATATATCTGGCGCTGAGTAAGTTCGGCAAGATCAAGATCGGCGGGGTTGACGCCGAGAAGGAGTTCAGCGACATTTCGTGGGTCGCGATGCTGTTCAGCGCAGGAATGGGG
>PXQO01000019.1 GCA_003021285.1 Halobacteriales archaeon QH_2_65_14
ACGATGCCGACGAGAAGTCCCCGGGCACGGTGTACTCGCCGTCCCGGAGGCGGTAGGGCTGGCGGCCGGCGACCGAAAAGCCCTGTCCCGTCCGCCGTGTGGAGACGCCGAAGGCTTCGAGCACGTCGCGGGTAACGTCGACGTAGGGCGCGGATTTGAGGTCCGTCCGGAGCGTGATGTTGATGCCCGCGTCGGTCGCGGGGCCGGCAAGGAAAAGCGCCGAGACGAACTGCGAGGAGACGTCGCCGGGAATGGCCGCGCTCCCGCCCATGAGTGGCCCGCCGACGACCAGCGGTGCCCGCCCGTTCGAGCGCGTGCTCTCGGCGCGGCCGCCGAGCTGGTCGAGCGCACGCAGGAGCGGCTCCTGGGGGCGCGAGCGCAGTGATTCGTCGCCCGTGAGCACCGTCAGCCCGTCGGCGAGGCCGGCGGTCGCAGTCGTAAATCGCATCGTCGTCCCGCTGTTGGCACAGTCGATGACGTCCGCCGGCACGTCGGGCCGGCCGTCGAACCCCTCGATTTCGAGCGCGTCGTCCCGGGGGGTGACGCTCCCGCCGAAGGCCTCGACCGCTCGCATCGTCGCTCGCGTGTCGGCACTCACCAGCGGATTGGAGACGAGGCCGCCGTCGGCGTAGCCGGCCGCGAGAATCGCCCGGTGCGTGTAGCTCTTCGAGGGCGGTGCCCGGACCGTCCCCCCTATCTCGGATGGCGTGATCTCGACGTTCATAATGAGGGAGTGGGCCTGCGGGCGTGATGAATGACTCGTTCCGGCGGGTCTTGCACGTCGGGCTGATCGGTTTTCGTCTGCGATTCCGTGAGCACGAGACTGACTCGAATGTCGACAGTGACGTTCTCGCCGACCTGTTTCTCGACGACACCGGTCACGTTCTCCTGTAAGCCCGGATACTCCTCTCCGGGGGGTGCCGCGACCGTCACGATTATTCGCTCCACGTCCCGGGCCAGCATCTGTTCGTCCTGAACCGCCTTGACGTCGACGAGACTGAGGTTCTCGTATACCGGGGCGGTGAGTTCCTCGCTGATGCCGTTCTGTGTCGCTGTCTCGACTTGCGACTGGTGGACTGTGGCGTACGTGACGCTCAGGAGAAAGGCGGAGACGACGATGATTGCGACGAAGAGAAACCCGCCCCGCCGCAGGAGTTTGCGTCGCGTCTGGGGAATCTGCACCCACGATTGCGGACGGTAGCCGAGATACCACAGGGTGACGAGACCGGCGAAGTTGATCGCGAGGACGTTCACACACAACAATACCCCGGAGTGGAGTGCGACGGTCGGTTCCCCCCAGGTGATTCCAATACCGACGGTCGCCGCCGGTGGCAGCAACGCCGCGGCCATCATCACGCCGACGAGCGCCATCCCGGCACCGGTCGCGAGACTCAGGACGCCCGCCGTGCCGGCGACGAGCGCGACCACCAGCGAGAGGAGGTCCGGCGACAATCGAGCGGCAATCTGTGGCGTGTCGGTTACGGCGAACCCCGACGGAACGAGATACGCAGTCTTCAGTATCCAGGCGAAGATGGTTGCGCTCCCGATTGCGAGACTGACACCGAGAACCTGGAACCGAAGGCCGTGGCGGAACAGGTCGGGTTTGTCGACGACGGTTCCGACGCTCGCGCTGATGGCCGGACCGAACAGCGGCGCGATGACCATCGAGCCGACGACGACGGCGGCCGAATCGAGTATCAGTCCCGTCGTTGCGACGATGGTGCTGAGGACCATCATCGTGACGAACGTCTGTTTGTCGGGCAGGAGGTCCACGGTCTGTCCTTCGAGTTCCGCCCCAGCAACCCGCTGGTGGTTGTCGACGCTTTCCCCCATGTCGTCAGTTCGCCCGAAAATGTCGACCTCCGCGTCGAGAATGACGACGTGGTCCTCGGAATCGAGCCCGCTCTCGTACAGCAACCCCAGGACGAATTCCACCTCTTCCTCGGGGATCGGGATGTGAAGCAGTGCCGCGTACTTCGGACTCGTCTCGTCGATTACGAAAAATTCCAGGTCGTGTTCCGTGAGGACGGCCCTCAGGTCGTCCACTGCTCCCGCTGGGACCGTCGCCTCGATGAGTCGCACAGTGTCAACTGTAGGGGGGCAAGGGGCAAAAGCGCGAGGACCGGCGATACTGTGTGGGTTCTGGCTGGACTGTAGCTGGTATGGGACCGTAACAGGGGCGCTCAACTGCAGGCGCTGTGTTTATCCGTCCCGACGTTGCACCTCGTCACCGACGCAGAGTTTCCCGTCGCGTGCCGATTCGGGGATACGTAGCCCGACAGTCAGGTGAAAGAGGTTCCCGTCGAAGACACTCCGGTCGACCCACTCCGGCAACGTCCGCTCGCGGTGTTCCAGAAACGTCTCCCGGAACCCGTCGTACTCCTCGCCCGTGTGCGGGTCCCGGGTCGGGACGACACACCGGGGGAGGGGACCGGTGGCTTCCAGTCGTACGCCACCGATACGGAGGTGGCCGCCCTCGCCAACCAGCCTGTCCTCCCAGAACGCGGGGACGCCCTCGACGACCAGGTTTGGGCGAAGCCGCAGGCGCATCTCCGCCGGGTCGATGCCGTCGAACCACGAGGCGACCTCGCGGAGCGTCGCCGCACTGACGAGCGTCGGCCCAGTTTTCGTTCCGTCCCCGTAGATGGCGCTGTCGGTCAACGAACCGCCGGGACCTGTTTCCAGCGTCACCGAGTCCCCGAAAAACTCCGAGAGCCACGCTTCGAGGGCGTCCCTGTCGCCATCAATGTCGAACTCGTGGCGCTCGTCGGTCCCCTGTTCCCCGAGGACGACGCGTCCCGCATCGAGATCGACGTCCGCCGCGAGGCGATGGACTGCGCTGGTCCGCTTGCCGTTCACGTAGTTCCCGCTGGCGTCGACGATGGCGAACGCGCGGTCCCCGTCGAGACCGCCGACGTCCGTGATCCCGACCCGGTCGCGCTCCACGGGATCGAGCGCCTTGATCGGATGGACGGCAATCTGTGAGAGAGTTGGCATGCGAGGGCGTTCGCCCTCCTGGCGGATAACGGCCACGGGTTTCATTCCGCTCACGCTCGAACGGCGGGTATGGGCCAACAGGAGGCAATCGAGAAACGGGCCGGTGACGCCCTCCGGGAGGGGGACGCCACGCTCGCGGTCGCGGAGTCGTGCACGGGCGGACTGGTCGCCTCGCTCGTCACGGACGTTCCGGGGTCGAGCGACTACTTCGACCGGGGCGTCGTCGTCTATTCGAACGATGCCAAACAGGAACTGCTCGGCGTCTCACGCGAGGCGCTCGACGCTCACGGTGCCGTCTCGGCCCCCGTGGCGAAGGAACTCGCGGCCGGCGTCCGCGACACCGCCGGGACGACGTGGGGCGTCGCGACGACTGGCATAGCGGGGCCGGGCGGCGGAACCGAGGAGAAACCGGTCGGGACGGTGTACGTCGGCGTCGCCTACGCCGGCCCGTGGGGGAGCCAGTCGTCGACGGTGGCGGCCGAACGTTACCGCTTCGAGGGAACCCGCACCGAGCGCAAGGAACGGTTCGCCCGGCAGGCGCTGGCCGACCTGCTGGACGCGGTCGAGCGCCGGCGGTAAGGTCGCAGTCACCGACTGATCGCCTGGATGCGCTGGATGCCGTTGATCTCCGCGACCACGTCGACGACGGCGTCGGGGACGTGAGCCTCCCAGTCGCCGCCCTCGACCATCAACTCCCGGATTTCGCTGCCCTTCAACTCGTCGCGGTTGAACATCGGCGTCTGCCTGACCTCGACGCTGGACTCGATGAACAGCTGTATCACGAGCGGGTTGTTCGAGTAGGCGACGTCGAACTCCGGCGAGATGCTCTGGACGTGGCTTACCCACACCGAGTTGCGGTTCAGGTCCTCTATGGGGACCGTGTAGGTGGTTGTATCGAGTTCCATCGCCTCCAGGGATTTCGTCACCATCATGACGCGCTCGCCGGCAGTGAAGGGGTTCCTTACCGTGTGGGAGTCGCCGGCGCTGCCGATGCCGAACACGAGTTCGTCGACGTCACCGATGATCTCCTCGACGACCTGCGCGTGCCCGTTGTGAAACGGCTGGAACCGGCCGATGAGCAGACCGCGGGTAGCCATTGCTGGCTAGTTGGCGGGGGATTTTATAAAACTCTCTTTCCCGGTGCGGGACCCACCAGGACACCCCACCAATTTGCAGTCCGGTGGTTTGCGAGTTGCCAGGCCGGCCACAGGGGAGAAAGTATATCAGTCGACAGTCCTTCTCAAAAGATGGTAGCAACGTTTGTATGAGCAACGACAACGACGCTCCGGACGTCTCGCGGACGGGAGACGCCGACGAGGACGAGGCACCGTCGACGGACGGCGGGTCGCCCGCAGCCGAGTCGTCCTCCGATGGGTCGCTTCCCTCCGATTCGCCGGACGAGCTTCCCCCCGACGAGGACGGCGAGAACGAGGCCGACTCGCCGTCGGAGACGCCCACCGACGAGCGGGACGGACGCGCCGACGAACAGCAGGACCGGTCTCCCGAGGAGGGGGACGAGAGCGCCCCTGACGAGGGACACGAACGGCGAGGCGGTCCCGTGCCGGACATTTCCCGGCCGGACGACCGCCCGGTCCGCCCTGGTCACGACGGCCCCGGCGACGCGCGTGGACCCGGGGACCACGAGGAGGAGACGGCACTCGACGAGGCACTGAGCAGGAACGTCGACGAGGACATGGAAGTAGACGAGGAGATCGCCGACGAGGACCTCCTCGGTGGACTGAAGATCGACACCTCGGCGGAGATCGAGGTGCCCGACAGGCTGGTCGACGAGGTCATCGGGCAGGACCACGCCCGCGACATCGTGCTGAAGGCGGCCAAGCAACGCCGTCACGTGATGATGATCGGCTCGCCGGGGACCGGCAAGTCGCTGCTGGCGAAGGCGATGAGTCAGTTGCTCCCCAAGGAGGACCTGCAGGACATTCTCGTCTATCACAACCCCGACGACGGGAACGAACCCAAGATTCGGACGGTTCCCTCGGGGAAAGGCGAGCAGATCGTCGAGGCCCACAAGGAGGAAGCCCGCAAGCGCAACCAGATGCGGCGCTTTATCATGTGGGTTATCATCATCTTGATCCTCGGCTACTCGCTGATCATCGTCCACCAGATTCTGCTCGGCATCCTCGCGGCCGGCATCGTCTACCTCGTCTTCCGGTACATGTCGCGCGGAAGCGACGCGATGGTGCCGAACCTCATCGTCAACACGGCGAACCGGCACACGCAGGCGCACTGCTCGGCGACGTCCGCCACGACCCGTTCCAGTCGGGCGGCATGGAGACGCCCAGCCACGACCGCGTCGAACCCGGCGCGATTCACAAGTCCAACAAGGGCGTGCTGTACGTCGACGAGATAAACACGCTGGATATCCGGTCACAGCAGAAGCTGATGACCGCCATCCAGGAGGGCGAGTTCTCCATCACCGGGCAAAGCGAGCGCTCTCCGGGCGCGATGGTCCAGACCGAGCCTGTTCCCTGTGACTTCATCATGGTCGCGGCGGGGAACCTGGACGCCATGGAGAACATGCACCCGGCACTCCGCTCGCGCATCAAGGGGTACGGGTACGAGGTCTACATGGACGACACCATCGAGGACACCCCCGAAATGCGGCGCAAGTACGCCCGTTTCGTCGCCCAGGAGGTCCAGAAGGACGGCCGTCTGCCGCATTTCACCCGGGAGGCGATGGAGGAGATCGTCCTCGAAGCCCAGCGCCGGGCCGGCCGGAAGGACCAGCTCACCCTCGAACTGCGGAACCTCGGCGGGCTGGTGCGGGTCGCCGGCGACATCGCCCGCGCCCAGAACAAGGAGTTCACCGAACGCGAGGACGTCCTCGAAGCCAAGAACCGCTCGCGCTCGATTGAACAGCAGCTCGCGGACGAGCACATCGAACACCGCAAGGACTACGACGTGACAGTCAGCGAAGGGGCCATCGTCGGCCGCGTCAACGGGCTGGCCGTGCTCGGCGAGGACAGCGGTATCGTCATGCCCGTCATGGCGGAGGTCGCCCCCTCGCACGGACCCGGAGAGGTGTACGCGACCGGCAACCTCCAGGAGATGGCCGAGGAGTCGGTGCTGAACGTCTCGGCGATCATCAAGAAGTACTCGGACGTCAACCTCACCGAGAAGGACGTCCACATCCAGTTCGTCCAGGCCGACGGCGTCGACGGCGATTCCGCCTCGATCACCATCGCCACGGCCATCATCTCGACGCTGGAGGACATCCCCATCCGACAGAACGACGGAGCACCTGCTGGAGACGAACGGCTAGCTGAGGAAGATGGAGAAACACCTGACAGAGGTTCGGCAATCCCTGCGGAGGACGGGACGACCGATTCCCACGAACCGCCCGACGACCGGCCGGACGCGGAGTTCGGACGGGAACCGAC
>PXQO01000020.1 GCA_003021285.1 Halobacteriales archaeon QH_2_65_14
GCGAGTACGGCATCCGCGTCCTCGACTGGGGGGCCGACGAGCAACTGGGACTCCTCATGACGGGGACTGACCCGGAGACCATCCGCGTTCCGACGGATGATGCCGTCAACCGGGGCGAACGGTAGCTCGACGCTCATACGCCAAAGCGGGGGTGTTGCTATCTTAAGCGTTGTGTCAGCAACCGCTGGAGTCACAGGATTTCGTCGGCGTCGAGTCGGCCCTCGACGAGCGTGCCCCGCGCGGTCACTTCCTCACCGAGTCTGAGGTGTTCGTCGGTGACGACGCTCATCGTCTCTGTGCCGTCGTCCAGGATGACGGGGTCGCCCGTCTGCACGACCGTCCCGGTGAACTCGGCCTGTTCGCCCGCGGGGTCGTCACCAGTCTCGGGCGTCTCTCCGCGGGCAAAGGCGTCGAGTCCCGGCGAATCGCCGCCGTCCGAGACGGCCGGTTCGTCGGTCGCTCCCGAACCGACTCCCTGGCTACCACTCTCGGCCGTCCCTGTGGCGTCCGTCCCGTCCGCCCCGGCCCCGACGCCGGTTCCGGTGTCCGCGTCGTCGAGGACGACGACCGTCGACTACAGCGCGACCCGGATGTCGTCCGTGTCGTCCTGCAAGCGGACGTTCCGGACCTGGCCCTCGGAGCCGTCGTCGCGGTCGAACGTCCGCTTGGGGTCGGTCGAGCGGACGACACCCGCGATGTCGACCGTCTGTCCGATCTCCACGTCCGCTATCGACGTCGCGTCGGGGTTGTACTCGACTGTGTCGTCTATCTCGTCGACAGCGCCGTGGTCACCCACGTGCAGTTCGAGGTCGCCGTCGCGCTCCCTGACGTACCCGTCGACCACCTCGACGGCAGTCCCGGCCGAAAGCTCCTCGGCGCGGTCGGCCCGTTCGTCCCAGAGCGTGACCCGAACCCGCCCGGTTTCGTCGCCGAGAGTGAGGTTCGCCACCCGGCCGGTCGAGCCGTCGTCGCGGTCGAACGTCCGCACCGAATCGGTGGCGAGGACGAGCCCCCGGAGGGTAACGTCCGACTGGCCCAGTGTGAGCCCCTCGATGGTGTCGTCGTCGACGGGGACCTCGACGTGGACGTCGTCGTCGACCTCGGTCTCGTCGACGCTGACTTCCAGCCCGTTGTACCCCTCCTTGGGACGACCCTTGACGCGCAAAACGTCGCCTTCCGAGAGTTCGCCCGCGTCGATTGCTTCGGCTCGCTCGTCCCAGAACGCGAGCCGGACGCTGCCCGTTTCGTCCGCGGCCTCGACGTTGATGACGTTCCCCTCGCCGTCGTCGCGCTCGAACGTTCGCAACGCGCCGATAGCGCACACCTTCGCGATGAACTTCACCTCGTCCATCGCCGGCTCGATGTCCGCGACGGTTTCGACTTCGCTGTCCGCGAGTTCGTGTGCGAGCAACTGTGCCGCCGTCTCCTCGTCGACCAGCCCCTCCATCTCCGCGACCTTCTCTTCGACGGCCTCGCGGAACTCCTCCTCGGAGACGTCCGTATCGAGGTCCGCGTAGATGTCCTCAATCGCACCCATTACTGTACGAGACACATGGGTGGTCACCGTTTAAGCGTTGTCGTTGGACGAGCGTCTTCCCGCCCCCCGGCCTCCGCAGTCTGTCGATGAGTGAACTCGAAGCGCTCATCGCGACGGGATGGTTCGTGTTCGGATATAAACCCCCGGACCTCAGCGCTCGATGGTCAGGTTGCCGTTCTCGTCGACCTCGACGACCGCGTCGAACAGCCCTTTCAGCGTCGCGAGCGTCTGCTTGTCGTGTGCTTCGGGGTCGAGGTGGTAGTGGCCGACGCCACCGACCGTCTTGACCCGGCCGGTGACGACGTGGAGAAACCGGAACGCCCGCTGGAGGTCCGCATACTGGAGCAGTGACGTCACGGAGTTGAAACAGACGACGATGTGCTCGTCCTCGTCGGCGGCGGTCGCCATCCCCGAGAGGAGTTCGCTCAGTTCGATTCCGATGCCGGTCAGGTCCCCCGGGTTCTCGATGGTCTTGACGGCCCAGGATGCATCGTCGACGCCGGAATCGCCCTGTCCGATTGACACGATTCCACCGCGAACCGGCGAGATGCCCACGTGGTTCGTCCAGTGTGTCGTCCACTCCGAGGGTGTGTCGGTGTACGTAATCGTGAGTACGTTTGTCTCACTGGGGGGCGTCTGGGAGAGCAGGTTGAAACAGACCGTCCGCCCCTGGTTGCCCAGCGATGGGGCCAGGAGCAATACGTTAGAGACGTCGGAAAGTTCCGCCAGATCGGGGTCGTCCCCGTCACCCGGTCCATCTGCCATACCGTTACCTGTGTCTCCCCAGCCTATAAGAATGCTGATTACCGGCATTGACCGAGCAGTGAGATGTCCGGAGGGTGAATCGTAACCCCTTTAGCCGGACCCGTGTTACCTCAGCGTGAGTCCTGGTAGGGTAGTGGACTATCCTCTTGGCTTGCGGAGCCAGGGACCGGAGTTCAAATCTCCGCCAGGACGTTTTCGGAGAACAGACTCCTCGCTTCGCTCGTCGTCGTTGTGCCGATGAGAACGTCCTGGCGGAGTCCAACGACGAACGCAGTGAGTCGTTGGGCACGTCAGGGCGCGAACGACTGCAGTCACTGAACGAAGTGAAGTGACAAAGGAGTGAGCGTCCTGACGGAGATTTGAACTCGCCGAGACGGTCCGGGCGTCCGTTGGACTCCGCCGTCTGTTGCGCAGTCGTTACCGCTGTGGGGAGCGGTATCGGGGAAGCCTGTGCTAGACGGTTAACCGAGGATGGATACACGCCGGTTCTGTTGTCACGGTCAGGGAGCGCCGTCGAGGTTGCGAAGGAACTCGGCGGAGACGGGTTCGAGGGGTCAGTGACGACGTTTGGTGCCTTCGAAATGGCTCGGAGTGAGGAATGAACCCCACGCAAATCGGGTGTAGCGGCTGTATCCGCCAAATCGAGTGACTTTTTCGTGACTGCTCCGAATGGCCCGCCATGCGTGGAGACAGATGACCGCAGAGACGGGGGGCGAGGCGTCACGAATGTTCGATAATCGATTATGGCTGGTGTACGTCGCGGGTATCGCGCTCAACGTCGTTGCGCTGTCGATTGCGGCGATGGCAGGCGAGTGGCTGGTTACTGTGACCTTCGGGGTCATCATTTCGTATCTCTGTCTCCGCTTCTGGATGACTACCCGGAGCTAGTTCGACCGGGAAGCGGGACGGGCATCACATCGCAGATGGAATCTATTCCCGTTACAAATCGGCAAGAGAGTATCCAATCCCAGTTACTTACTGGGACGGCGCACAAGTGTGACCATGGAACGTTCCGTCTTTTCCCGTTCCGCACTACAGGCCCAGAAACGGGCAATCGTGAAAACGCTCTGCTACCGGCTATTCATGCTGTTGATCACCGTCGGCGTCGCGTGGATAGTCGTCGGTGACGCAGGCACCGCACTCAATATCGGCATCGTCGCCAACATCATGAAGACGGGAACGTACTACCTCTACGAGCGGACGTGGGACCACATCACGTGGGGCGTTCAAAAACCGGAACTGGCGTCCGGCGATGGCGACAGCCCGTATTGAATTCCCCCTGACAGCTTGGTTTCCGTCCCGGCTGAAACCGTGAGCGCCCGCCTCGCTACCGCTGTAAGCGTAAGCCGTTCTTAGACCGGACAGTGATATTAATTTCAATTACGACGGGTGGAAAAACTTTTAGATTGTGCCGGCCAACCGATGTATCAAAAACGATGCATCGGCGTCAGTTCATCGGGCTGGTTGGGGGAAGTACTGCAGCAGTCCTCGCGGGTTGTGTTGGCGACAGTGAGACGGGCGGAGACGCAGCAATCCTGGACGAGACGCTCACACTGACAACGACCACGAGTACGTACGACACGGGTCTCCTGGGCGAGGTCAACGGTGCGTTCACGGATCGGTTCGGGGCGGAGGTGGATGCTGTCGCACAGGGAACGGGTGCCGCCCTCGAAACCGCCAGGCGTGGCGATTCGGACGTCGTGATGGTCCACGCTCGGGGCCTCGAAGACGAGTTCATGCGCGAGGGATACGGCGTCAACCGGCGGGACCTGATGTTCAACGACTTCGTCGTCGTCGGCCCGGACGACGACCCGGCGGGCATCGACGGGATGAACGAGGTCACGGACGCGTTTGCAGCGATAGCCGATGCGGAAGCCATTTTCGTCTCGCGCGGCGATAACTCGGGGACACACAACAAGGAACTCAACATCTGGGAGGCGGCCGGTATCGAACCGAGCGGGGAGTGGTATCGCGAGGCCGGAAGCGGAATGGGGGAGGTACTCAACCAGGCCGACCTGGAAGAGGGTGCGCACACACTGGCAGACCGCGGGACATTCATCTCCCAGCGGTCGGAACTGGAGAGCCTCGCCATCCGGGTCCAGGGACCGATTGAAGGCGGTCCGGAGCTGCTGGCGAACCCGTACGGGGTCATCGCCGTCAACCCCGCCGTCCACGACAACGTCAACTACGACCTGGCGATGGCCTACATCGGATTCATCACCTCGCGCGACGGGCAGGAACTCATCCGGGAGTACACTGTCGAAGGCGAGCAACTGTTCTTCCCCGAAGCGGTTGCGGAGATTCCAAACTTTCAACAGTACGTCCCCGAAGACTGGAAACCAGAGACGTGAGGAGACTGTACGCATGATTGGATCAGGTATCCCCACGACGGCCTGTACCGGACTCTGCGGTCCCCTGTTCGTCGAGTTTCCCTACGGATACGAGGGGATACTGAACATCATCTACGTCTCGCTGTACGTGAGTCTCACCGCCGTGGCGCTGAGTACGGTGTTCAGCATCACGGTCGCCGTGCTCGTTGGCTTCAACGACTTTCCCGGGAGGGGGTTCGTCATTGCGCTCATCAACACGGGCATGGGACTCCCCAGCGTCGTCGTCGGACTCGTCGTGCTGTTTGCCGTCTCGAACCAGGGTCCACTCGGACAGGCAGGCTTCCACCTGGTGTTCACGAGGGAGGCGATGATCATGTCGCAGTTCGTCCTCGCCACGCCAGTCATCACGGGCATCAGTCTGGCGGCGGTCACCGGCGTCGACGACGGAATCCGCGACGCCGCCCATGCGATGGGTGGAAGACGGCTCGACGTGGCACTCGTGACCATCAGGGAGGCACGATACGGTATCCTGACCGGGGTCCTGGCTGGACTCGGACGAGCCATCAGCGAGGTGGGGTCGGTGCTCATCGTCGGCGGGAACATCGAGGGACAGACGCGAACGCTGACGACCGCGATTCAACTCGAAGCCCGCCAGGGACGCTTCGAACTGGCCCTCGTTCTCGGCGTGGTTCTGGTCGCTCTCGTTCTCCTGATCAACGGACTCCTGTTGAAACTCGGGGACAGGCAGATACGATGAAAGGAGGCGTCACCAACCAGGCGGTTACGGTCGCCGACGGCCTCGCACTGTCGGGCGTCTATCACGGGTTCGACGACACGGACGTGCTCACCGACGTGTCGCTCGCCGTGGGTCGGGAGGAAGTACTTGCCATTATCGGGCCGTCGGGAACGGGAAAAACGACGCTTTTGGGCCTGCTATCGCTGTTCGACGACCCCGACGAGGGGACTGTCGAATTCGGTGGCGAGGACGTCTGGTCGCTCTCCGAACGCGAACGCCTGAACGTGCGCCGCCAGATCGGGATGGTGTTCCAGGAGCCACATCTCTTCGATGGGTCCGTCCGCAGGAACGTGCGGTATCCCCTCGACATCCGCCGCCCGTGGGCCGACCGCATTCGAAACTGGCTGCCACGGTTCGGCCACCGTAGTGCGAATCCGGTCGTCACGGAACAGCTCGAACTGGTCGGACTGGACGACGCGGCGTCCAGGCACGTCTCGTCGCTCTCGGGCGGGGAAGCACAGCGGGTTGCATTTGCCCGTGCACTGTCGTACGATCCGGAGTTCCTGTTGCTCGACGAGCCGACCTCCGACCTGGACCCGCGAAACACCGCGGTCATCGAAGACGCAATCGAGACAGCGCGGTCGCGCGGGGTCGGTGTCGTGATAGCAACACACGACATGCACCAGGCCGAACGCGTGGCCGACCGGACGGCGGTCATGCTCGACGGCAGTATCATCGAACACGGCCCGACACAGCAGGTGTTCGACGACCCGACGGATCGGCGCGCCCGGAAATTCATCGACGGCGAACTCATCTACTGACGCCGCGTTCGGCGGGAGAAGACTAAGGGGGTAGAGCCTGTACGACGCGACTGATGGCAGACGGGACTGGTCACGCCCGGGCGGCGTTGACGAAGGCTGGCGTGGAGTTCGATAGCCGCGACGCGGCGCTGTTTCGAGCAATCGACCGGACGAACTCAATCGCCGTTGCGGCTGAGGACCTCGGCCGGTCACGTGCCCGGGCGCTAGAGCGTATCAAATCGCTGGAAGACGCCTTCGGGGAACTGGTCGAACGGCAACGCGGCGGGCAGGAGGGTGGTGGAAGTCACCTCACCGGGACGGGTCGGGAGTTGCTGGACCGGTACGACAGGCTCTCGGCCGTGCTTGCCACAACAGCGACTGTCCCCGAAACGGTCCTGTCCGGAGTCGTCACCGCCGTCGAGGGTGAGATGGCGAAAGTGGAGACCGACGTCGGGACGCTCCGCGGACTCCACGACGGGATTCCCGTGGGCGAGACCGTCGCTGTCCGAATCGGTGCGGATCACGTGACGGTGTCCGAGCCGACTACTGCCCCGGAACCCGGCGCAACGAGTGCGCGCAATCGGCTCGACGGAACTGTGTCGACGGTCGAGGTGGGTGAGTCAGTGCATACAGTCCACATCGACGTCGACGGAGTCGCGTTCCAGGCGCTCGTGACCGAGGAGAGCAGACGACGGCTCGGGCTCCGGAACGGACAGGAGGTCCTCATCCTCTGGAAAGCAACCGGGACGTGGCTGGTTCGAGAGCACGCACCGTCGTAAGGGCACGTTCTCCGGGAGTGGTCGCATCCAGAAACTGTAAACATCTCCAGTTACATCACCTGGTAAAAATGGCTCGGGACGAAAACAGCAGTACGGTGGATGTAAGCCCTGTCAACGACGAAGACGTCGAGAACGTGACGGAGGTTCTGTCGGAACTGGGATTCGACGAGGAATCGATGGTGATTACGCGCCGGCAGGCAGAAGTACTCGTGATGCGGGACCGGGGACTCACGCAAGCGACGATTGCCGACAAACTCGACACCACGCGGGAGAACGTGACCGGCATCGAACACAGAGCGCGCGAGAACATCGAGAAAGCCCGCGAAACGGTCGAGTTTGCAGAGGTGATCGAAGCGCCGGTTCGCATCGAGGCTCCGGCTGGCACTGATATGTACGAGATACCCGAGTTGGTGTTCGACGCCTGTGACGAGGCGGGAATAAAGGTAGCGCACAACGCGCCGGAACTCATGAAGTTGATCAGTGACGGCGCTGGAAGCGCAATCGAAGGAAGGCAGGTACGGACGGCGTTATCCATCCACGTGACCAGTGAGGGAGTCGTCCAGGTCCGGCGGTCGTAGACGTTACCGCCGTCGACGAGTATCTCGCTCGTTGAGGCCGGGGCCTCCGCGCTACCGCACGGTGAGCCGATACTCCTGGCCGCTCCGGGGTACCCAGCCACGCTACTCGAAGGTCCTAACCAGTCGTGGCGGTTAAGACGGAGCACCGAGAGGTGAGTACATGGAGTTTTGCGTCTTCGGTGCGGGCAGTCTGGGCAGTCTCGTCGGCGGACTGCTCGCACGCGAGCACGACGTGACGCTCGTCGGTCGCCGGCCGCACGTCACTGCGGTCCAGCAAAACGGGTTGCGTCTCACCGGCGAGTACGGGTGCACCCTCACCGGGGTGCTCTCGCTCCAGAACGGGATGGGCAACGAGGAGACGCTGGCGTCCAGACTCGCCTGTCCCGTCCTCGGGGGGACCTGCACCTACGGCGCTCGCCTCGTCGAACCCGGCGTTGTCGAGTGCACCGGTCTCGGCGAGATAGCTCTCGGACCGCACGATGGAGGCTCCGCGCTCGGTGAGTGCGTCGGCGAGGCGTTCTTGACCGCCGGCCTCGACGCGACCGTCGCGACCGACATGCCACGACGGCTGTGGGAGAAACTCGCCATCAACGCCGGCATCAACGCGACGACCGCACTCGCCCGGGTTCCCAACGGCGCACTCGTCGACGGCCCGGCGAGGGACGTCGCACGTGCCGCCGCCCGGGAGACTGCCCACGTCGCACGCGAAAACGGCGTCGCCCTCGACCCCGAAACGACCGTCGAATCAACCGTCTCCGTCGCGGCGGCGACCGCCCCGAATACGTCCTCGATGCAACAGGACGTCCGTGACGGAAAGCGAACGGAAGTCGACGCGATCAACGGTTTCGTACTCGACCACGCCGAAATTCCCGTCCCGGTCAACGAGACGCTGACTCAACTCGTCCGCGCCTGGGAACGGGAACAGGACCTTCGGACGACGTAATATTCCTCTCTCGGTGAACCCGGTGACAGTCCGAGCGGTGGGCCATTATGACTCCTCATCATCCCCGTCACCGTCGTCCCCGCCACCGCCATCCTCGTCCTCGTCATCTCCATCGTCGTCTCGCTCATTGTCGTCGCTGTCATCGTCATCGCCGTCGTCATCGTCTCCCTCATCGTCACCGCTGTCATCGTCACCTTCGTCACCATCATCCTCGTCATCTCCATCGTCGTCTCCCTCATTGTCGTCGCTGTCATCATCATCGCCGTCGTCATCACCGTCATCTTCTCCCACATCATCATCACCGTCATCTTCTCCCGCATCATCGCCGTCATCTCCCTCATCGTCACCGCTGTCATCGTCACCCTCATCGTCGTCATCATCACTGTCATCGTCGTCACTGGTGTCATCGTCCCCATCATCGTCGTCACTGGTGTCATCGTCCCGGTCGTCATCCCCGTTCTCTCCCCGGTCGTCTCGGTCCCCGGATTCAGGTGGGTCGAGTTCGAGTTCGAATTCCGCAGTTGCATCGAGGTGTTCGGCGGTAATTTCGATGTCCTCGGTGTCGGGGAGCGAGAGTGTGATTGTTCCGGTGCCGTCAGTCAGGCCGCGCCGTTTGTCGTTGACGTAAACGGTTGCACCCTCGACGGGTTCCCCGTCCAGTGTCACGACGAAGGTAACCGGTTGCCCCCGTTCGAGCCTGCCGTCGCGAACGTCGATGCCGAGCACTCGCTCGTCGCCACGGGGTTCCAGTTGCTCTTCGAGCGAAAACACCTGGCCAGTCGCGGCGTCGACGAGGACCTCGGCTTCGCCGACGTGGGTCTGACTCCGGTAGACGAACCCGAGTTCGTAGGTTCCCTCGTCACGGTCGAGTTCCAGTGTGGTGAGAGACCAGTTCCCGTCAGTTCCACCCAGACTCCCCCTGGCGCGTTCCAGGGCCACCGACGCGGTGACGACAATCGAACCGTTGCCGGACCGCTCGCGCTGGAACTCCCTGGACCGCTCCCCGCTGTCAGTTTCGACTTCGAGGCTGAGACCGTTCCCGGCATCGACCGAGAAGCTTCCGGAGGCTTCCCCGGTGTACTGGGCCAGAAGCGTGGCGAGACCGCTCCCGGTCAACGGCTCCAGTTCGGCCTGCACGTCGGCGAGTGCGTCCTCGTCGTACCCGGCGTCTTCGAGGACACTCGGGGAGACAGCCTCGCTCCGGGACCGAACGTGGTCGATTCCGTCCTGGATGGTGGTTGCCTTTCCGTTCAGGATGGCAAGCCGCCACGCGTACTCCGACTGCGAGAGCGTCCCGTTCTCGTAGGCCGCCGTCGCGGTCTCGAATTCCGCGGCGACCGTCGAAGCGCGTTCCCTCAATTCTGTGGCCCGGTCGGCCAGCGCCGCGGCGAGTTCCTGCTCGTCACCGCGGTCCACTGCACGGTCGAGTCTGGAGACGGTGATGTCGTGTCGAACCTCGTCGTCCGTCACCGTGATGACAGTTGCGAGTTGCTGCCCCGTCTCGGGCGTCCCCTGTTCCTGCTGGAGGACCCCGTCCGACACTGCCAGCGCACCGGCACCACCGACACAGAGGAGACTGCCGACGAGAACCACCGTGAGGACAATCGTCGGACGGTCGCGTGGGCGCATCTTCATCATCACAACAGCACCTCCCGCGTATAAATGGCGAGGACCCTCCCACCCGATTCCGGACAGTTGCACCGCTGGCGGGAACTGTTTCGGACTGTTTCACGCCTCAGTAGCCGCCTGGCGTCCTGGCGAGTGCGTTGCTTTCGGACTGTCATCGGGTTCTCCCGTTCATGTCTGCCACCCCCGGTTGTCCTCCCGTCCGGTCGAACCGCGCTCTCCGGCGTCCGTGCCATCGTCGGGCTGGTCCCCGTCGCAGGACTCGATAATGTTCTCCCGCCCGATGCGGAGTTTCCGTATCGTCCCCTCCTCGGCCATGCGCGAGAGGACCCGCGACGTCTTCGATTTCGACCAGTCGAGTTCCTCGACGACGTCGCCCTGTTTGATGCGCCCGCCACGGTCGGCAAGCAGCGCCTGTACGTAGTCCTCGTCGGTCAGCAGTTCCTCCGTGGCGTCGGCCGCCGCCCCCGAACCCCCATCGGTTCCATCACCGGGGCCAGCACCTGCCGAGCCAGCCCCACCGTCGCTCCCGGTGGACGAATCGGCCCGGAGACGGCTCCCCAACGTCACGACCGGATTGGGACGGTCGCCTCGGAGGCTCGTAGCGCCGACCCCGATGAGGACCGCCACGAGGAGCGCGCCACCGAGAAGTGCCCGCGGGACGGTGTCGAAGCTGACGAGCGAACCTCCCGTGTTTTCAGCAGGGACGGCGACGACGTGCGGACGGCCATCCGCGAAATCCTCCCGGCCGTACCACTCGACGACGTTATCGTGTGACTGTGCCGGACTCGGCGCGACGTCCGTGAATTCGTATCCCTCGGGGACGGCGATTTCGAGCGCGTCGCCGTCGTCGATGAAAAAGCCACCGGCGAAGACGTCGCCGACGACCAGGGAATCGTCCTCGGTTGCGGCGAACCCTTGCCAGGTAAACCGGTAGGTCACGACGCCCCACCGCTGTGGCACCTCCTGAATCGACGTGTTCGCATCGAACGACGTGGCCCGCATCTCGCGGCCGAACGATTCGTTTGCCTCGGAGACGACGCCGGTCATCCGGCGCTCGAACGTGTCGAGATAGTGGCTCGTGTTCGCCCGAAACGACTCCTGGAACTGGCGGTAGTCCTCGACGCTCCCGTCCGTGTCCAGCCGCGTGCGGATGGTGAGTGTCCACGTCGCCGACCCGTCGGGTGCGAGTTCGATCCTGGTAACAGTGGTATCCGCCGCCGGCTGTCCCTCCTGAAGGAGCCTAGCCGACTCCGACTGGTCCCTGTCCGCTAACAACCGGATGGTATCCGCTGACGACGCTGTCTGGACTGCAGAGTCGAACCCCTCCTCCGCAGTCAGTGCGGTCGGCTGGTCGGTATCGGCGACGTTCCCCAGTCCAGCTACCGGCGCTGTCATCAGCCCGAGAGAGCACAGCAGGAGAACACAGTGTGCCCATGCCCCTCGATGTTCCATCTGCCCCCACGTTTGGTAGCGACGAATATAAACGTGTATCCGGGGGATACAAATCTGTATTTGGTTGATATAACAGAGTGTTCGAAGCGTTAGTGCGCTATACGAAAATCGAAGTAGACCCGGAGTATGCATGCAATGGATTGCTTGTTGAGTGTTTTCGGTATGTGTGAAACCCCGTTGTCTCCCACGATTCCCCATCCCGAACCGGGTGTCGCCTGGGACCCTCGCATAGGACCCTCGCCTACGCTGTCGCCATCAGCCTACTCGCCATCGTCCCCGTCGTCGTCATCGTCGTCCCCGTCGTCATCGCCATCATCTCCATCGTCCCCATCATCGTCGTCCCCATCATCATCGTCATCGTCGTC
>PXQO01000021.1:0-16769 GCA_003021285.1 Halobacteriales archaeon QH_2_65_14
GTCCTGGTTCTCGAACTCCTCGCCGAGGATGTCCGCGTCACAAACGGAGACCAGTTGCCCCTTCTCCGTCTTGCGAACGTTGAGCAACAACTCGACCATGATTCACTCCAGGAGTTTCTCTTCCTGTTCGCTTCTGAGCGCTTCGGCCTCCTTTGTGACCTCCTCTGCCCGCTCGTCTTCACCCAGTTTTTCGAGCGCAATCGCCTTCTCTTCGAGCAGGTCGGCACTCCGATATCCGAGGCGAATGGCGTTGTTGAACGCGTTGAGCGCGTCCTCGGCAAGCCCGCGTTCGTTGAGGAAGAAGCCGCGGTTGTACCAGGCTTCGCCGAACCGCGGGTCGATTTCGACGGCACGTTCGGCGTGCTGAAGCGCTTCTTCGGTCCGGCCGAACTCCCAGAGCGCGGACGCGAGGTTCGTCTCGGCCGTCGCCGCGTGCTCCGAATCCTCGTCGATACTGATGGCTTCGCGGTAGGCCCCGATGGCCGCGTCGTACTCTTCGAGTTCGGCGTGTGCAATCCCCTTGTTCACCCAGGCCTCCTGTTCGATACGGTCCTTTTCGGCGAACTGTGCCGCCCGTTCGAGCGTCTCTGTCGCCTGTTCGTGCCGCTTGAGTCGAACGTACTCCAGGCCGACGTCGAGGAGTGATTCGGGCTCGACGGCGTCGGTGTCGATATTCTCCTCGGCCAGCATGTCCGGGAGGGCGTGCGAGTCGACGGAGTCGACCTTTTCCGGGTCGACTGCTATCTCGGCAGGATCGAGGTCGAACGGATCGTACGGGTCGTCGAACCCCTGTCCTTCCGAGAACTCGTGGTCCTCGGGTTCGTCGGTCATACCCTTGCTTAGGATGGCGTACCATTAAGGGCTACGTCACCAATCCGTGCGTATGCGACTGTTCGTCAGTGTGGATTTCGACGGACTCGGCGACGAAGTCGGCGAGGTCCAGGACCTGCTTGCGGATGCAGACGGACTGCGGTTTACTGACCCCGACCAGGCGCACGTGACGCTGAAGTTCCTCGGTGACACGGACGAGTCGATGCTCCCGGAGCTCTCGGCCGAACTCGAACGTGCCGTCGCGGATAGCGGCGTCGAACCGTTCGAGGCAACGTTCGGAGGGCTCGGTGTGTTCCCCCACCTCGATTACATCAGTGTCGTCTGGCTCGGCGTTCGTGAGGGCAGTGACCCGCTCGTCCGACTCCACGAGAAAATCGAAGAACGGACGACTGCGCTGGGATTCGACCCCGAAGACCACGAGTTCACCCCCCACGTGACGCTGGCTCGGATGGACCACGCGGGAGGGAAGGAACTCGTTCAGGACGTCGTCGAGAACCGCGACCCCCACGTGGGGACGATGACCATCGAGGAGGTTCGCCTGACAGAGAGCACACTCACTTCCGACGGTCCGGAGTATTCGACAGTCGAACGGTTCGAACTGAAAACGGATTCATAGTGGTTGTTGTGACTCTTTTCGGCCCGGCGCGAAATTATCCCTGTTTCGGCGGCTGAAACGGGCGAGGAGTGACTCCACGGCGGTAAATAATCACGACGACCACTATCAATCGTGCTATTCTTGCAGGCGACCAGACACGAGCAGGAGTCAGATCGCTCGTATCGGGTTTGTAGGGGGGGCTACCGACAGGCTGGATGGGTACCCCTCTGTGTTCCATCTACCAGTGGGAGTTAGCCGAAAGGAACACACATATAAGGCCCGACAGGGAAGGAACTGACACTATGGGTAAGAAATCGAAGGCGAAAAAAAAGCGACTCGCAAAGCTCGAAAAGCAGAACAGCCGAGTGCCGGCGTGGGTAATCGTCAAAACGGACAGGGACATGATTCGCAACCCGAAACGTCGCAACTGGCGCAGGAGTGATACCGACGAATGAGTTCCAGTGACTTCGAAGAGCGGGTCATGACCGTCCCGCTCCGGGGCGTACTGGCCGGTTCGGGGACAGATCGAACGGACAGGGCGATCAGTATCGTCCGCGAACACCTGGCAAAGCACTTCTCGGTCGACGAGGAGGCTGTCCGCCTCGATCCGTCGATCAACGAGGAACTCTGGTCGAACGGTCGGGGGAACCCTCCGAGCAAGATACGCGTTCGAGCAGCGCGCTTCGAGGAGGACGGCGAAGGCGTCGTCGAAGCTGAAGCCGCAGAGTAACGTGCTCCGCACGGCATTCACCGGGTCGCCGTACGTCGGCGTGTTCGCACGTGCGACAGACGGGTGTCTGCTGGTCAGACCCGACCTCGACGACGATCTCCGACAATCCTGCGGGACGGAACTCGATGTCCCGGCAGTGCCGACTACAATCGGTGGCTCGGGCACTGTCGGGGCGCTCGCAACCGGCAACAGCAACGGATTGCTGGTCAGCAGCCGCGCCACGGACCGCGAACGGGAGCGCATCGCCGAGCGCGTCGACCTGCCTGTAACCGAGTTGCCGGGCAAGATCAACGCTGCCGGGAACGTCGTCCTCGCAAATGATGCGGGTGCCTACGTCCATCCCGACCTGTCCCGGGATGCCGAGCAGGTCGTCAAAGATGGTCTGGATGTACCGGTCAGACGGGGGAACATCGCCGGCGTCCAGACGGTTGGCACGGCCGCCGTTGCGACCAACAAGGGAGTGCTCTGTCACCCGAAAGCGACCGACGAGGAACTCGACGAGCTAGAGGAGGTTCTCGAAGTGCCAGCGGACATCGGAACGATAAATTACGGTGATCCGCTCGTCGGTTCCGGTCTCGTTGCAAACGAATCCGGTTACATCGTCGGGGAGCGAACCACTGGTCCCGAACTCGGCCGGATCGAATCGACGCTCGGATACGTTTCCGACTGATCACCGTTCATCTCTGGCCGCAAACTGCGTATAGCGAGGCTCATAGCCGACGCATCGCCGAGCGGACGTATATCTACGGGTCCTGGCTCGCATACGGTTCTCTTACTCGCATGATTTAAACCCTGCCAAACTGTTTAGGTGATGTCTATTTTTATCGAAGAACCCAAACACAGTAGTGTGAACGAGATCCAGCGCGAGAGAGGGAAAGAAATTCACCGGAAGACCGGCAGGACGTTCTACTATGCGACGCGGCTGTTACCGGAACGGACCCGCGATTGCACGTACGTCCTCTACGGGTTTTTCAGAATAGCGGACGAGATTGTAGACGGGAACCACGACAAGTCGCTGGACACACAGCTCAAACAGCTCGAATCGTTACGGGAGAGCGCACTCGGACGCGAAGAACCCGACGACCCGGTCGTCGAAGCGTTCTCGGCGATCAGGGAGGAGGCGGGTATCCCCGACAGCGAAGTCGATGCCTTCATCGACGCAATGTGCGCGGACCTCGAAACCGCCCGGTACGAGACGTTCGCCGACCTGCGGGAATACATGCGGGGCTCGGCTGCTGCTGTCGGGAACATGATGACTGCCATCATGGAGGTCGACGAACCGGCGGTAGCCCGTCCACATGCGATGGCACTCGGTGAGGCGTTTCAGTTGACCAACTTTCTCCGGGACGTCAAGGAGGACATCGACGAACTGGATCGCGTCTACCTGCCACTGGAGACGCTGGAACGGTACGGGGTGACCGTCGAACAGCTCGAACGGGGCGAGTGTACGCCTGGATTCAGACGGGCGATCAGGTCCGAACTCCACCGGACGGAACAGCTGTACCACCGGGGCGTTTCCGGTATCGAGTATCTCCCGGAGGACTGTCAGTTTGCCGTGCTTGTCGCGGCAGTTTTGTACGCGGAACACCACCGCCTGATTCGAAGGCAGGAGTTCGATGTGCTCACTACCCGTCCGACGCTCTCCCGTTCGCGCAAGCTGTGGCTCATCCTGCGGACGTGGCTGAGCTGGCGGCGTCTGCGCGACCCGGTGACTGTGTTCCGGCGCGTGGGCGCGATCCCGGCTGACGACACCGAAGCCGACGGAAAGACCGACGAATTGGACTACGGCGTCCCGTCCACAAACTGACTGCTACTGGACGACATGAGCCGTAGAACTAACTTTGACGGGGACCAACGAGGCCCATGCCCACGCTATCGCTGTGCGAACGGGAGATACGGGACCTCCATGACTTTTTCGCCCGCTGGTACTGCGGCCGCGCCGACCCCGACGAGTTCCGAACCGTCGAACAGGCGCTGGTTCGATACGAGGAGTGCCAGGAGCGCCCGGACGGGACGAACGGCCGGATCAGTACCGCTCTCTTTGGTCCCGCCCGGTCTCCAGTGGCCGACCAACAGGATGTCGAATGGTTGTATCTCCACGAAACGTGACTCGACAGGTGAACTCGAAACCGTTGCCGGGGGCCTGTAAACGATGAACGTCGTCGTCCTTGGTGGCGGATACGCCGGGGTCGCGCTCGTCGGCGGACTGGAGGACTCGCTGCCCGAGGACGCCGAAATCACCCTGGTCGACGAGAGCGATACCCACCTCGTCCAGCACCTGCTCCACCGGGTCGTCCGGACGCCCGACCTCGGCGACCGAATCGCCATCCCGTTCGAGGAACTGCTCGACCGGACCACGTTCCGACAGTCGCGGGTGACCGCGGTCAATCCGGACGAGGGGCGGGTCGAACTCGAAGACGGCAGCCTCGACTACGACCTGGGTGCGGTCTGTCTCGGGGTGCGGACCGCATTTCACGGCCTGCCCGGCGTCGAGGACCACGCGACGCCACTCAAGCGCCTGGTACACGCACATCGAATTCGAGAAGACTTTCTCCAGGTGTGCGACCGCGGGGGCCGTGTCGTCGTCGGCGGGGCCGGTCTCTCGGGAATCCAGATCGCTGGCGAAGTCGCCGCCATGGTCGGCGGTGATTCGACGGAAGGGGAATCGACGAACGGCGAGACCGGGGAGGACACAGGACAGAAGCAGACGTCGGCCGAATCTGGCGGGAGTGAGTCCGAGCGTGGCGACCCTGCTGACGTGGAGGTTCTGTTGCTCGAACAGAAGGAGTCAGTTGCACCGGCGTTTCCGGCACCGTTCCAGCGTGCCGTGGCAGACGAACTGGATGCCCGTGGTGTCGTCGTTCGAACCGAAGCCCCGGTTGATGCCGCCGACGAGGACGCGGTCGTCCTGGTAGGCGGTGAACGGATACCGTACGAACAGTTCATCTGGACGGGCGGCATAACTGGTCCGGCCTCGTTCGACGACGAGCGAAAGCGCGTCCGCTCGACACTCAGGTTGGGGGACCGGACTTTCGCGGCCGGTGATGCGGTCGAAGTAGTCGACGCCAACGGCACGCTCGTCCCTGCGACGGCACAGACCGCCGTCCGGCAGGCGAGCGTCGCGGCGACGAACCTCACGAGACTCGCCGAGTACCGCCGCGACGGCGGCGGCTTCGAACCGCGATTCGAGCGGTACACCTACGACCCCGCCGGGTGGGTCGTGACTGTCGGTGATGGCACCGTCGCACAGGTCGGGTCGTCCGTCGTTCGCGGGGTGCCGGCCCGCGCACTCAAAGCGACTATCGGTGCACGGTATCTCGGCAAGGTCGGACGGGTCCAGGACGCCATCGAGTTCGCTCACGAGACGTTCAATACGGACTGATAGTGGTTATTGTGACTCTTTGAGCGACGGACTCATCGGGCAGGAAATCGACCCTGACGAGTACGGGGGAGACCTTGAGCGAACGCCCGCATTCTTCGGGTGCAGTCTTTCCTGGTCAGCCCAGCGCGGCGGCAGGAACTTCGCGCCGGACCTGTTCGAGGTCCATCCTGCTGTCACAGATGACGAGCGTCACCTGGCCGTCGAGCGCGTAGAACTCGTAGCGGTCGGGGTCGGGGAGTTGCTGGAGCGCGTAGTGCTCGACGGGAACCGGGAACCGTTCCGAGGCGGGTCCCCACAGGCTGACGTCGTACACCTCCTGTCTGTCCTGGAGGTCGGTGTATATCTCGGCCAGGGCGTCGACGTCGTCTATCTCTAGGGTCTCCTCGGGAACGATGACGTCGGGATTCGAGGACGCGTCTACGTCGGCGGAACCGAGCGTGACCGCATCGTCCGGCTGGGCGTAGGGTTCGAGGAGTGATTCGGCATCCCCGGGGTCGCACTCGTCGGCATCGAGTCTGACGTGGAGACTGAATTCGGCCATCAGGTCGCTCTACCGGGCCGGAGAGCCAAACAGTTTCGGTACTCACTCGGCCTCTCCATGACCATCTCCGGGCTGGTCCAGATGACGAACTTCTCGTCCCCGTCGCGGTCGATGACGCCGTTGATGTGGTCCTCCTCGACGGGCGGGTCGTTTACCTCGTCTACATCGCCAAACTCGCCTCGATGCGCTGAACCCGGTCACGTGGATTATCCCGTCCTGTCGCTCGCTCGTTCTGACGTGCAACCCGACAGATTCCCCCGAGGAGTGGCTGTTATTGCTCGTCGCTTACATTTCACAGAGGTGGCAAATTTCGGTTGTTATATACAGTGAGGCAGACAACACCAGCCCGTATGAGCACGCGCGTCGACGCCGAAACGGAGGAGCTGTCCGACGCTGGCGCGACCGGTGACGGTGACGTCGTTCCGGTCGGTGTCAAGCTCGGGAGCACGCGAACGGTCATCGCCCTTCCGACTGACGACGGGGACCTGCGGATCATCCGGACCCTGACCTGTCTCGCGAGCTACGAGGACGCACTGACCGGCGAGGAGAAGTATCTCTACGGGAACGAGGCGGCACGGGAGTATCCCGACCGCGTCCAGTTCATGCTCCGGTCGGGACTGCCCGAGGACGAGGACCGTGTGGAACTGACGGCTCAGTTCTTCGAAGCCGTCATCGAGTTCCACGACATTCCCGAGGACAGCACGGTGGTGTACGCCACCCCGACCATCGACAACCCGGCAGGGCTCGAAAACCTCCAGGAAGTCATCGAGGGAAGTTCCATCGGGGGAGACCTCATCGAGAGCTATCCCGAGTCGCTCTGTGGCTCCATCCCCGCGTTCGGCGACGACCTCGAAGCCATCGAGGAGATATTCGTCGCAGTGAACATGGGTTCGACAAACCTGGAGGCGTCGGCCTACAGGCGCGGCGAACAGATCGCACCGTTCACGACCGGCGCGGGTACGGGCAACGAAGTCGACCGCATCATCGCCAACTACGTCGAGGAGGAGACCCAGGGTCGGGTCAACATCGGCGTGACGACAGCCCGGGAGTACAAGGAGGAACACGCCGATTTCGACGACTTCGAGCCGTTCACCGACATCATCCAGCGGCCCGGCGGGGGGAGTCACGAGTTCACCATCGAACGCTCCGTGATGGACGCGATGAACGAGTATCTCGAGGAGGTGGTTGAGGAGTTCGCCAACACGTTCCTCTCCCAGCTCGCGAACAACCACATGAAAATCTACCAGTTCGCGCTCGACCGACCGATTGTTCTCACGGGTGGGATGGCCTGTATCCCGGGAATCGTCGACGAGTTCGAGGAACGCGTGGGCGACGAACTCGGCCGTGATGTCGAGGCGGTCGCGGCCGACCGGCCGGATTTGGCGGCGACAGTCGGCGCGCAACGCATCGCCGCACGGCTGGCCCAGGTCGAGTAGGACGCCACTGGCTGTGGTTTCTTTCTCGCAGATTCCCATTCGACCTGACATCAGCAGTATTATTGTTCGTTGCAAAGAATCGCCGCCGTAACCAGTATGGCAGCGATTCAGGCTTCGGGGCTCACGAAACGGTTCGGCAACCTCTATGCCGTCGACGGTGTCGACCTCATCGTCGAGGAGGGGGAGGTGTTCGGGTTCCTGGGTCCGAACGGTGCAGGGAAGTCGACGACGATCAACATCCTGCTGGATTTCGTCCGTCCGACGAGCGGGAGCGTCAGCGTCTTCGGCCTCGACGCACAGAGCGAGACGACGGCGATTCGCGAGCGACTGGGCGTTTTGCCCGAAGGGTACGACCTCTACGAGCGACTCACCGGCCGCGAACACGTCGAACTCGCGCTCGACCTGAAAGACGCCGACGAGGACCCCGACGCGCTCGTCGACCGCGTCGGCCTTACTCCGTCTGACGCCCGCCGGAAGGCGGGCGAGTACTCCCACGGGATGGGCCAGCGTCTCGCGCTCGCGATGGCGCTGGCCGGCGACCCCGACCTGCTCATCCTCGCCGAACCGACCAGCGGCCTCGACCCCAATGGTGCCCGTGAACTCCGCGAAATCGTCCGCGAGCACGCCCAGCAGAGCAAGACCGTGTTTTTCTCCAGTCACATCCTCGAACAGGTCGAGGCGGTCTGTGACCGCGTCGCCATCCTCTACCAGGGACGGGTCGTCGCCCAGGATACCATCGACGGCCTCCGCAAGGAACTGGGCTCGGGAGAACGCATCACGCTGACTGTCAACAGGGTCCCGGAGGGGATCGCGGAGAAACTCGGGACGCTTCAGGGGGTGGCCTCGGTGGGTACGGAACCGGGGTTCGTCTACGTCAGCTGTACCGACCCGACGGTCAAGATAGACGTCATCGACGACGTCCGGAACGCCGGGGCGAAGATCGTCGACATCAACACGTCGAAGGCCTCGCTGGAGGAACTGTTCGCCGCCTACACCGGCCAGGGCGAGGAGGTGGTCGTGTGACCAAACGCTGGCTCGAAGTCGCCCGCAAGGACTTCCAGTACGCACGCCGCTCGAACGTCTTTCTCGTACTGGTCGGCATCTTCACGTTTCTCACGATGGCTATCTTCATCCTGCCGGGCGTCCTGACTGTGGCCTTCGGGGACTCCCTCCCGGCGGACGCTACCACCGAGTGGCAACTGTTCCAGGCCAGCGCCACCGCGGGCGCGACCGTCATTCCGATCACGGCGCTCATCGCGGCGTACCTCTCGATTGCAGGCGAACGACAGTCCGGGCGTATTCGCGTGCTCCTGAGTCTTCCGCCGTCACGGCAGGACGTCGTCATCGGGAAGTTCGTCTCCCGGAGCGTGCTGATGAGCATTGCTATCGGCGTCGCCTACCTCGTCGCGGTGGTCGTGAGCGTCGCCTTCTACCGCGACCTTCCCCTCGTCACGCTGTTCTGGACGGTGGGGTTGAGCTGTCTGATGGCCACGAGTTTCGTCGGTCTCGCCGTCGGCATCTCCGCCGCGACGAGGTCACGGATGCAGGCGCTCGCACTCGTGTTGTTCATTTTCGTCGTCACTGTCGTTCTCTGGACGCCGCTGCTTGGGGCCATCTCCGGACTCGTGGCGTTCGGTCTCGATTCCCAACCGGACGGACTGATCGCCTTTCTCGACGTCTTCCCCCCGTCATCGACGTTCGGTGCGCTCTACGACAGCCTCGTGGGAGCACTCGTCGGCCCCGCAACCGAATCCGACGCGTTCTATCGGTCCGACCCGGTCCTGTTCGTCCTCCTCGTTGCCTGGGCGGTCGTTCCCGTGGCGCTGGGCTATGTCGTCTTCGAACGCGTGGACCTCACCTAGGCCCAGCGGACCATTCTCCCGCCCGCTGGACTTTTCCTTTGTCGGGGCGGACCTCTTTTCATGCGTGCCTGCACTTACTGTAGAGCGGACATAGATCAACACGACCCTATCTGTGTGAGAGACTGTGACGACAACTGCTCCATGCTGGGTCAGTTCTGCAACTACGCCTGCCTGGTTCGCCACGCCGAGGCGAACGATCTGACCGCAGGAGCCGCCTGCAAATGGCACCCTGAGCGCGCCGAGCGGGAGTAAAGTCGACATACCAAAGGTGCTGGCCGGAGTGACTTCCGGTATGTTCGGGACGAGTGGTATCCGGGGTCGGGTCGGCGAGGAGGTCACCGCCTCCCTCGCGCTGTCGGTCGGCCGTGCTGTGGCTGGCGAGGGCGAGCGGGTCGTGGTCGGGCGCGACCCGCGCGATAGCGGACAGTTCCTCGTTGACGCGCTCACTGCCGGACTGCGCGAGTCAGGTGTCGACGTCGTGGACCTCGGACCGGCCTCGACGCCGACAGTCGCCCGGGCCGTCGCCTGGGAGGACGCCGACGCGGGGGTCGCCGTTACGGCCTCACACAACCCGCCGGAAGACAACGGCATCAAGCTCTGGCAACCAACCGGACAGGCGTTCGACGAGCGACGGCGCGAGCGAATCGAGACCCGTATTCGCACCGGGGAATCCTCGCTCGTCTCGTGGAACGAAACCGGGGCACGCGTCTCCCGCAACCACACCTCGACACACCGGGACGCGCTGGTCGACGCCGTCGATGTCGACGAGCCGATGTCCGTCGTCGTCGACGTCGGGAACGGGGCCGGCGGCGTCACGGTGGCGGCACTCGACGCCCTCGGCTGTTCGGTCCAGACGTTGAACGCCCAGCCCGACGGGTCGTTCCCCGGACGACCGAGCGAACCGACACCCGAGAACTGCGAGTCGCTCTCGACGCTCGTGGCACACACCGACGCGGACGTCGGCATCGCCCACGACGGGGACGCCGACAGGATGCGCGCAGTCACTGCCGAGGGGGAGTTCCTGCCGGGCGACGTGCTACTCGCTATCCTCGCGGCGGAGGCCGCGAGCGCGGGCCAGCGGGTCGCCGTGCCCGTCGATACGAGCCTGGCTGTCGAGGACCACCTGGCCGCTGCTGGCATCGAGACGGAGCGCACGCCCGTCGGGGACGTCTACGTCGCCGAGAAGGCGAGCGAGTCGGGCGTGGGATTCGGAGGCGAACCGAGCGGCGCGTGGATATGGCCCGAGGAGACGCTCTGTCCCGACGGCCCGCTGGCCGCGTGCAAACTCGTCGCTCTCGCGGCGGAGCGACCGCTGGCCGAGCGAGCGAGAGCAGTCGACAGATACCCGATCAGGCGGGCGAACGTCGAGGTCGACCACAAGCAGGCGGTCATGGAGCGAGTCCACGAACTGGCCCGCGACCGCTACGATGACCGATCTACCATGGACGGGGTCCGCGTCGACCTCGGCGATGCGTGGTTCCTGGTCCGCGCCAGCGGAACACAGCCGCTAGTCAGGCTGACGGCCGAGGCGCGTGACGGGACGCGGGCAGACGCGGTCCTCGACGATGCACGCCGTCTCCTCTCCGATGCGATGCGTGCGGTCCAGTGAGAGGAGAGCACGCAACCGTTCCAGTGAGGCTCCGATGCGCAACTGTACGCGACGCTGGGAGCAGGTCCGAAATAAGGAAGAAAACAAAACGAATATCTCCGCCGCCTGGTGGTTAGCCCCGGCGAGTCGAACGAGCCTGTCTGACGTCGGCACCGTCGCGTATTTTGTCTTCGCACTGCGGACAGACTCTGGGTTGGTCAACGCCGTTCGGTGTAAAGACACGTGCGTAGTCAGTCGTTACGAACGCACCGCAGTTCTGACATTCCGGCATACACCTTGGTCTGTGTATCTCAGTCATCTTAATAATTGGTGATATGGCTCTGTTGCATCTTTTCGCACGACGTCGGCCGATTCATTGGAGAAATCGGCAAAGATTGTTAGAATGACGACGTGACATCTCCGGTCTCGTCGACCTCGATGACGCCATCGAACATCGCCCGGTATTCGTCGAGGATTTTCTTCTCGTGGACGCCCCGTGCGAGGTGGAAGAGACCGACTGCGTCGTGTTCGTCGAGCAGGTCGAGTAACGCTTCGACCGCTTCCCGGGTGCGGGCTTCGTCAGCGTAGTAGATCATCTCGCTGATGGAGTCGACGCTGATGCGCAGTTTGCCGTCGTGTTCTTCGAGGAACTTGCGTGTTTCATCGACGATGCCGTCCAGGTCCTCGGGGGTCGAGATGTACCGGACGTGGTCGCTCTGTCTCCGGGTGTATCCTCGTTCGGCCGACAGCGTATCGAGAATCGTCGCCTTCGATTCGTCAACTTCGTAGTGTTCGAGTTTCTGTTGGACCTCCCTGGCTGTCGTCCGGGTCGAGACGACGAGCAGATGGTCTGTATCCTGCTTGATAAACTCGGTATCGATCCGGTCAGTCTCCCCCGTGCTGGGATGGACTAAAAGGATACTAGTGCCACCTGCTACTGTCTCGGGAGCGTTCTCGATTTCCAGCGAATACTGCATGTAAGACACAACCGACTGGGACGGTCTTAAGCCTTGAGGGCTTCGACGTGATTCGGGCAGATCAGCGGTCGGCACTCGTCTACAGTCGGTCTGTGAGACCCTCGAACTCCAGCAACTGACCGAGTTCGTCGCTGTCGACGATAGCAACATCGAGGTCATCCGCACTCTCCGCCGCACTTGCCGTCGGTGTACCCGTCGTGACGACCACCGCGGTATCGGCTCCCTGGCTGCTCTCCCGGGCCGTCGCACATCCTTCCACGTCGTCCGCAGTGACCTCGTCGCCCGGGCGGTGGATGGTCCACACCAGGAGTCGCTCTTCGAGGGGTTCCTCACGCATCGCAATCACGTCGTAGACGGACCCGGCCGCTGTGGAGACCCTCGTCGTCGACCACCCCTGTGCCTCCCAGAGGTCAGCGACGAGATTCTCGAACTCCGCCTCGCCGAGTCGACTCAACCGTCCGTCGAGTTCTCCGTCCCCCTCTCGCTTCCCGGATTCTCCGGCCATCCCCGCGCCGTCATCGCCTGGCCTGCCGTCCCCGTCGACGCTCTCCGCGGGCGTCACCGTCCCGACGTCCGGCCCTGTGTCCGCATCTCCGCGCGTGGAATCCGCGCGTTCAGGTCGAGATTTCTCCTCGTCAGTGCTTGACTCATCCTCAGCTTCGAGGTCCTCCCCGGACCTGGATTCATCATCGTCGGGCGTGGCTTCCTCCCCGGGCCTGGATTCCCCCTCGTTTCCCCCACCCTCCTGCTCGACGGTCGATACACTCTCTTTGGTACTATCCCTATCAGTGTCGCGGCTTCTCCCGTCGTCCGTCGCCTGGATTTCGCGGATGTCCGAGGCAGAGAGTGGTGGCTCCTCCGGAACTTCGTCGGGCATCGCTCCGGACAGGCGGTCCTCGACGGTGTCGAGAGCCGATTCGAGTTTCTCGACGTGTTCCGGTTTGACCTCACGCGCGAGCCGGTGGGCCTGTTCGAACTGGTTTTTCGCCCGTCTGTACACCTTCATGGCTTCGCGTTCCTGCTCCTGCGTGGCGAGTTTGTCGCCCGACCGGAGCCACCGGCGGCCTGCCTCGTGGTGGTCTTCGATGGCGTCGTCGGCGATAGCCGCTGTCTGTTCCCGGATACGGTCCCTGTTCACGAGGAAATGGCGCTGGTCTCGTCCCCAGTCGAGACTGAGCAACTCCCGATACCCGTCGAGAGCGCGCTCCCATTCGGTTGCGGCCGCTTCCGGGTCGTCCGTGTCGGCGGCTCGCCGTCTGGCAGTGTCCGCATCGAGCACCGGGCCGACCCGGAGCAGTTCCCGCTCCCCCACGACGCCGCGGATGCGTCGCCGCAACGCTTCGTCTGACGGAACCGGGCCGTTCGATTCCAGAGCCCGCTCGTATGCCTGGACAGCCGATTCGTACGACTCCGAAGACGGCTCGTATTCCCCGTTCTCCCAGGCCTCCTGTGCTTGGGCGTGGGCGTTTGCCCCCTCGGCCGCGAACATCTCCCGTTTCACCGCCGACAGTTCCTCGGAAAGCCGTCGGCCGCGCGATTCGACACGTTCGCTCGCCGCCGGGCCGACCTCCCGGATTCGCTGGAGTGCGGTGTCGACTTTTCCCTGGGCCCCTGCGAGTTCTCCGTGTCCCTTCCCGGGTTCGTCGGTTTCGAGACACTCCCGTCCTGCCGCGATCTGGTCTTCGACCTCGTCGAGAAGACGCTGTGCGTTCGCCCAGATATGTGCCGCCTCGTCAACGTAGCTCGCTACCGGTTCCGTGTCGCTCTTGCACGCAAATTCCCAGGTCTTCTCGTCCAGTGTTTCGAGGCGCAGGGTGCTCCTCCGGAACCGCCCTGAATCCGCTTTCGCCTCGATTATCTCCGTCAGCGGAACCTCCTTGACCTCGTCCCCCACCGCTCTCCCGATTACAAACAGTACGCGCAGATCCGTCACGAGCGTGACTGCCTGATACTCGTCGTCCGGCGATAGTTGCTCGCTCCTGTCGGGTCCGGAAATCTCGACCCCCGATTTCTTGTTCCGGAGTCCGTACCTGGGTTCCTCGCTGTCCTCCAGGTACGTCGCCAGCGGCCTGGTGGCGAGTAGCTTCCCCTCCCGAATGAGTCCGTCCAGGGAGAGGGTCTTCAGTATCTCGTGTGTCCCGTCGTCGCCGTGTAAATCGATGATCCGTGACATGCCCCGTTGTCCGGTTGTACTTCCTTACTCAGTCGGCCAAAGTAAATACTTCGCCGCTCGAACCGGCACTGTTCAGATAAGAGATTCTCAAAGAGAACTGCGACCAGCATGAAAGCCCCGAAGCGCTCGCCGGCTCCGACTCGCTGCGCTCCTCGTTGCACTGCGGTGCTTGCTTCGTCTCGCTCGGCGAGCGCTTCGCCCCTTTCAGTCCCGCCCGGCGTTATTTTCCAGGCTGGGCGGGACTTTCATGCTGGTCGCAGTTCTCTTTGAGAATCTCTTATCTGAACAGTGCCGATCAGTCGCGCCGACAGCCAGGTCGGCCCGGGCGTCGGAGGTGCCGGGACTGGACCGGAGTATTCGGCCCGAGACGATTGACTTAAATGGAGTCACCGGTTGGTTTCAATCAGTTCTCAGGTGAGACGGGATGTCAGAACACGAGCAAACGGAAGGGGCTGAGGCCGGGGCACTGCGAACGCCCATCGTGGCGGTGCTGGGGCACGTCGACCACGGGAAGACGAGCCTCCTAGACAAGATTCGGGGCTCCGCGATCCACGAGGGCGAAGCGGGAGCGATCACACAGCACATCGGGTCGACCGCGGTCCCGCTCGACGTGATTTCCGGCATCGCGGGCGACCTGGTCGACCCGGACGACTTCGACCTCCCCGGACTCCTGTTCATCGACACGCCCGGACACCACTCCTTCTCGACGTTGCGCTCGCGCGGCGGCGCGCTCGCCGACATCGCTATCCTGGTCGTCGACGTCAACGACGGGTTCCAGCCACAGACCCACGAGGCAATCGACATCCTCAAGCGAACTGCGACGCCGTTCATCGTGGCGGCGAACAAGATAGACACGGTTCCGGGCTGGAATCCGGACCCGGACCGCCCCTCGAAGGTCGCCATCGAATCACAGAGCGACCGCGTTCAGTCCGAGTTCAACGAGCGACTCTACGAGATTATCGGCACGCTCTCGGACGAGGACTTCTCGGCGGACATGTACTGGCGGGTCACTGACTTCCAGGCGAACATCGGCGTCGTTCCAGTCTCGGCCGAAACGGGCGAGGGCATTCCTGACTTGCTGACGGTGTTGATGGGACTCTCCCAGCGGTACATGAAAGACGAGATGGAGATAGACGTCGAGGGGCCGGGTGCTGGGACGGTGCTCGAAGTCAAGGAGACCCAGGGGTTCGGCACGACCATCGATGCCGTGATGTACGACGGCACCATCCGCGAGGACGATCAGTTGGTCGTCGGGGGGCAGGGTGAACCCATCGTGACGACGGTGCGTGCGCTGTTGCGTCCGAGGCCGCTCTCGGAGATACGGGCCGACGAGGCGTTCGAACAGGTTCCGTCGGTCGTCGCCGCCCAGGGGGTGAAAATCGCCGCCCCGGACCTCGACGATGCGATGGCCGGGGCCCCGATACGCGTCGTGCGCGACAGGGACGTCGAGGACGTAATCGCGGCAGTCGAGGCCGAACTCGCCGACATCGACGTCTCGACGCAGGAGGAGGGGGTCTCGGTCAAGGCGGACACGCTGGGCAGTCTCGAAGCGCTCGCCAGTAGCCTCGAAGAGGCGGAAATCCCGGTCATGCACGCCGAGGTCGGCGACGTGGCACCCCGGGACGTCCGCATGGCCGAGACGGCGAACCAGCCCCAACACCAGTCCATCCTCGCGTTCAACGTGGACGTGCTCGACGACGCACGGGGACTCGCCGAACAGGAGGACGTTCGCCTGTTCGAACACGACGTCATCTACCGGCTCATCGAGTCCTACGAGGAACACGTCGAGGAGATAGAACGGGCCCAGCAGGAGCAGATTCTCGAAAACATCACGCGCCCCGCCCGGTTCGAGATACTGCCGGACCACACGTTCCGCCAGTCCGACCCCGCTGTCGTCGGCGTCGAGATTCGCGGCGGACTGCTCAAGCGGAACTCCCGCGTCGTTCGGTTCGACGACAGCGAACCCGAGCGCGTCGGGATGCTCAAATCCATCCAGGACGAGGGCGAAGACGTCGACGAGGCCCGGACCGGCGAACGGGTCGCCGTCTCCATCGACGGGCCGACCGTCGGCCGCCAGATCAAGGAAGGCGACGAACTCTGGGTCGAAATTCCCGAGAAACACGCCAAAATACTCGAACAGGAACTCACCGAAGATATCTCCGCCGACGAACGCGAAGTGCTCTCGATGTACCTCGAAAAACACCGCAACCGCGACCCGTTCTGGGGCAAGTAACGCTGTCCCTCCCGGGACTCCCCAATCGTGTGCAGGCGGTGCTCTCCTCCCGAAGTAATAATATTTAATTAGATGGAGGGCATTGAGTCAGGTAGATGGTGGAACTCTCGGGCCACGACGTAGTACTGGCTGTGATTCCGGCCTCGTTGCTACTCGCCGGGGCAGTCGGTGCCCTCCTATCGCCGTCGATGGGGGTGATGCTCACGCTCGGGGCCGTCCCGGCGTCGGGGACCGTCGGCTATGCACTGTTCTATAATCCGCCGGAGAACCCGGCGAGTAACAGTCGCTCCCAAAATAGGGACGGTTGACATCCTCCTCCGCGTGAAGGCGGAGGAATCCCGAGCGGTGGGAGTTTCAGGTTTGCAGTCCAATCGGTGGACTACCACACCTTTCGGGCACGGGTAGTCCCACAGTATCGATG
>PXQO01000021.1:16910-23102 GCA_003021285.1 Halobacteriales archaeon QH_2_65_14
AAACTCGGGACAGGCGTTTGAACGGTGGTCTGTGTCTCTGAGTGACGGCGCGTATCCACGGCCTGAAGGCCGTGGTATTGCGCCTGCTCCGCCTATAACAGGAGATAACTGACCGGGGGCCACCGAAGTCGTTCACCTGGATTGACGACGCGCCACGACGGCGAGGCAGGTGTACGGAAGGGTGTGAGCGGGACGTGGACGGAGACGAACAGTTCTACCGCCCGTAGTACAGGTAAGAGACGACGAGGAACGTGATGACGCCGCCGACGACCGCCCCGATCAGCAGTCCGAACGGAACGCCCGTACTTCTGAGCGCCAGACCAGCGCCACCACCACCGAGCGCGACAGCGACCACGAAGAGGAGACCTGTTTTCCACTCGCTTGCTCCGTCTGTGTCCGCATCAACTGACATACCCTCAATATTTCTCCGACGCTGTTAACCCTTTTCGACTCGTTCCCTGGTAGACACCCCCACCCGGACGGGCGTGAACGGCAGGAACGTCACACACGGACGTACTCATTGCTCTAGAGTGGACACCATTTATGTAAACTGGTTGTAGATTGGTCGATGTGTCAGACCCCGAAGACGTTCTGGCCGATTCGCCCGCCGATTTCGATTAACCGAATAGGTGCGGGGGCGGACGACTGGGGAGCCATAGCTGGCGGGTGAGCGCTGAAACGGAGACCAATAGGAAGCCGAAAACCGAACGGAGAGCTACGGTGCTTTGAGACGTACGTCCGTTACTTTGTGGATATCCTGTCCGATCCCTTCGCCATCACAGTCCGGATTTGGACATCGGTAGTGCCATCCGTCCTCTGTCGCCTCCTGTTGTGCAAATCGCTCCCCGCAGGAGTCACAGAAGAGTTGCCCCTCTTCGCAGTTATCCTGATGAAGTTCGAGTTCGAGTTCGGAACTGAAGGTACGCTTGCAGTCCCTGCAGGTGTAAGGCATGTTCGGAATGTTCTGCGTTCTCTCTTAAAACTCCATCGGATGTTTCACGTCCGGCGGTTTTTGTTCCCAGCCACCCACCGTTGATCGGAAAATACTTTCAATAATATCGAGCTTTGAGATGATGTTTGGGGATAATCACAGATGGGGAGTAGCAGGCCTAAACACTGCGATACACCGTCAATCCGACCAGGCACCTGTCCGTTTGGGGAAACTTACCGTGAGAAGCAAGACGGACAGCCACTACGGGGTGAATCGGGCTATCCGGCTTCTCTGCCGTGACTGGGAGTTCGTCTGTCATACCTGAAGAAAGGTCTGGAAAGGACAATAGTTAGTGTACGAACCGGTGGTAGAGAGCCACTTCGTCACCGTATGAGGCAACTAACTCGAACACTGTAAAGTAAACAGTTCTCCACAGCGAACATGTTTCATTGACTTTAACACCGGAAGCGGCGAACGGTGTGGTATGGCATCGAATACACCAGTCGTCGTCGAGGCAGTCCGGACACCACAGGGAAAGGAGGACGGCGTCTACGCCGACGTCCGGAGCGAGGACCTCTCGATACCGCTCATCGACGAGATGCTCTCCCGGTCCGGACTGACCGGCGAGGACGTCGACGACCTGCTGTGGGGGTGCGCCCAGCAACGCGGCGAGCAGGGGAACAACCTGGCGCGGGTCATCGCCCTGCTCTCGGAACTGGGCGAGGAGACTCCCGCGAGTACGATCAACAGGTGGTGTGCGTCGTCGGCCGAAGCCGTCATGCGCGCGGCCGACGCGATTGCGGCGGGACAGCGCGACTGTCTCATCGCCGGCGGCGTCGAGTCCATGAGTCGCGTCGAGATGGGGGCCAACACCCACAACATCCACCCGCGGACGAACGAGAAGTACAACGTGGCCGAACTCCAGATGGGAATGACCGCAGAGAAGGTCGCCGAGGAGTTCGACATCACCCGCGAACAGCAAGACGAGTACGCGCTCCGCAGCCACGAACGCGCCGCGGACGCGACCGAGTCCGGCCGGTTCGCGGAGGAAATTGTCCCCATCGAAACCGACGACGGCGTCGTCGAGACCGACGAGGGAATCCACTACGAGACGTCGCTGGAGAAACTGGCCAGTCTCCCCACGGTGTTCAAGGCTGACGGGACAGTGACCCCGGGCAACGCCTCGCAGATCACGGACGGTGCGACAGCCCTGCTCGTCACCAGCCGCGAGTTCGCCGACGAACACGGCTTCGAGGTGCTCGCAGAGGTCGGCGACCACAACGTGGAAGGCGTCGATCCGACGATCATGGGTGTCGGCCCCGTGCCCGCCGTCAGGGGGCTGAGCGAGCGCACCGGCCGTGATCCCGCGGAGTACGAGCTGGTCGAGTTGAACGAGGCGTTCGCGAGCCAGGCACTGTACTGCCAGCGGGAACTCGGCTTCGACGACGACATCTTCAACGTCAACGGCGGGGCCATCGCGCTCGGCCACCCGCTCGGGGCGTCAGGTGCCAGGCTGCCGGTGACGCTGATCCACGAGATGAACCGCCGCGGCGCTGACCTGGGGCTCGCAACGGAGTGTGTCGGGTTCGGTCAGGGTGCCGCTATCGAGTTCCAGACCCCCTGAGAGGCTCCCACGAGCATCCGTTCGGGCGTTCCGGTTTTGATACGCTTTTCCGTTCAGGACTGCTCGAATCCCACATGGAACTGCCGGACCTGTTCAACGAGACGCCATTCGTCAAACATCTCGGTATCGAAGTGACAGAAGCGAGCGACGGGTATGCGGAGGCGCGCCTCCCGTTCAGCGACGAGTTGCGGTCGAACAAGTGGGGGTCGGTCGCACACGGCGGAGCAACTTACGCGCTGGCGGACACCGCCGGCGGCGCGGCCGTCATCTCGCTGGCGGAGGACGTCAGCCCCACGGTGGACATGCGCATCGACTACCTCGCACCCGCGACGTCGGACCTCCGCGCGAGTGCCGAGGTCATCCGCTTTGGCTCCAGCCTCGCAATGGTTCAGGTGGACATCCACGACGAGGACGGCAACCGCGTCGCGACGGCACAGGGAACCTACAAGACCAGCGGCCAGGGCGAATCGACGCCGTGGCGAAGCAACGATGCTCACGACCCGGACGACGTGGACAGGCCCCCCGAAGACGCCGGCGGCCATCCAGGCGCTTCCGGCGACCCCGACGACCCCGGGGCGTAACTACGACTGTTCGTCGAGATAGTGGAGAACGCCCCTGGCGTTCATGCGCTCCTCCTCGCGTGCGTGTGCCTCGCCCCAGACCTCGACGGTGCGGGCACGGTCGGCGAAGTACTCCACGACTGCGTCGTCGTCATTGAGTTCCTCCCGTTTCTCGGCGATCCGGTCGACCCACTCCTGCAGAACGTCCGCGTACTCCGCCAGTAGAGTGCCTGTTTCCCTGTCACCGAAGTGAGCGTAGTAGAGGGCGGCGGGGTCGAGGTCCTGTAGCATCTCGACGTCGGCCAGACAGCCCTCCAGATCGAACCCTGTCGGGGGAGAGGTGTGGATGATTCCATCCAGGTGGGGGGAGTTGATACCGGCGGCGTCGGCGGTGAAAACGCCGTCGTTCGCGGGGTCGAAAAAGACCGCCTGGTGGAAAGCGTGACCCGGAGCGTGATGGACGTCGAGCGCGTGGTCACCGAGGTCGACCGTATCGCCGTCGGCCAGTTCGACGACGCGTTTCCCGGGAATCGGTTTCGGTTCGACGTAGTACTTGATGCGGTCTTCCATGATTTCCTTGGTTCCCTCCCAGATTCGCGTCGGGTCGATCAGGAACCGTGCGCCGGCCTCGTAGATGCAGACGTCGGCGTTCGGACACTCCTCGGCGAGCAACCCCGCACCGCCCGCGTGATCGAGATGAACGTGGGTCGGCGCGATGACTTCCAGGTCTTCGGGTTCGATGCCGACCGTCCGCATCGCGTCGAGCACGGTCTCGTAGTGAAATCCCGTTCCTGTATCCACGATTGCCGGCCGTTCCGCATCGAGGATGTAGACCAGTCCGTACGCCGGCGTCTCGTACATCCCGACGTCGACGTAGTAGAGGTCCTCCGTCCCTGCCGCGCTCGCCTCGTGTAGGTCGCCAAGGGCCATGACTCAGATCACGCTCCCGTGACGTATGCTGTTGACCCGTGCGTATTCGAGCATGTAGTTGACTCGTGGGGACGCCGGCATAAAACACACTGGAGTCCCCGTCGGCAATAGACTGTGAGAGCGACTGGAGGACCGTCCAGCTATCGGGACCCTCGTCGTATCGACCGATGGGGGTCGACTGCCGGTCAGGCACACGATGAGAGAGCTACCCGGGATGGCGCTTGATCTCTTTGAACGCGGTTTCGATGTCGTCCAACTCGTCGATGGTCCCTTCCAGTTCGGCTTTGAGGTCCCGGGCCTTCTCGCGTAGCCGGTCGAGTTCGTCGCTGTTTTCGAGTTCCTGCGGCGCAACTTCCGCTTCGAGCAGCACGAGTTTCGACGTGACTTCGAGGTACTCCGCGAGCGTCTCGTCGTATTGCTGGGACTGAAGCTGTTGGTCGATAGCGTCGACGAGGTCGTGTTTCTCGACGGGCTTGCAGAGGTAGTCGTCGAACTGCATGTCGACGATGTCCAGTCCCGGGTCGACCGCAGTGAGCATCACCACCCGGCAGTCGTAGCCCTGCTCCCGGAGCCTGTCGAGCACCTGATCGCCCGAGATGTCCGGCATCCGGCGGTCGAGCAAGACTACGTCGACTTCCTCGTCGATTTCGTCGAGCGCCTCCGTCCCGCCGTACGCGATACGAGTCTCGTACTCGTCACGCAGGCGCAGGGCGTATACCTCGGCGACTTCCCGTTCGTCATCGACGACCAGTACCGTTGCAGATTCGCTCGGGGAGGACACAGATAACCGTGGGTATCTCGGCCCTATTAAGTGTATGTGTGCGTCTCTCGGCACCGTTAACTTAGGAAGCGACGACAACGGCGAATGAGCAGCTACCGAAATCACTCCGAGCACCCGCATGGAAGCCCCTGACCGCTCGACTCGGGGGCTTCCTGCGGTAAGTCCCGGTCGAAGCACTCTCTCCGGGGACTTGTTCGCCCATCAGCACGGTCGCTCAGTTAACACTGCCTTTCGGCGGCTGAAACGGGGGAGGAGTGACTCCACGGCGGTACATAATCACAACAACCACTATGAGGCGGCGCAGCCGACAACGATGCGTTTTCGTCGCTGGCCGTCGACCTCCGAGTATGAGCGAACTCGACATCCCGGAGAGCCACCCGCGCTACGAGTCGCTGTTGACCCGTCACCGCATCGAGGAGGGCGTCGAGAAGGGGATAACGAGCAAACAGGGACTCATCGCGGAGGGACGCGGCGAGGCGTTCGACTACCTGCTGGGCGAACAGACGATTCCCAGCGCCGACGAGGCCGAGCGCGTCGCGGCGGCACACCTCCTCCTGGCAGACCATCCCGTGCTCTCGGTCAACGGCAACGTCGCCGCGCTGGTTCCCGGCGAAACCGTCGAACTCGCCGAGGTTACCGGGTCGGCCATCGAGGTCAACCTGTTCAACCGGACGGACGAGCGGATGCGAGCAATCGTCGACCACCTCGAAGCACACGGTGCCGACGACGTGAAGGGACTGTCCGCCGACGCCCGGATTCCCGGCCTCGACCACGAGCGTGCGAAAGTTGATCGGGACGGCATCTACGAGGCGGACGTCGTTCTCGTCCCGCTGGAGGACGGCGACCGGGCGGAGGCACTCGCCGAGATGGGCAAGACCGAGATCGTGATCGACCTGAACCCACTCTCGCGGTCGGTACAGACGGCCGCCGTCCCCATCGTGGACAACATCATCAGGGCAGTCCCGAACATCACCGCCCATGTCCGCGAGTTGGCCGACAGTTCGGACGGTGAACTCCAGGAAATAATCGATGCGTTCGACGCGGAAGAAGCGCAAACAGCCGCTGAAAACCGGATACGGAGCGGTCGGCTCGACTGATAGTGGTTGTTGTGACTCCACGGCAGTAACTAATCACAACAACCACTATCAGTTCGTCTCTTCGACTATCTTTAGTCAGCGAGAGAATCGCGGCCTTTAGTAACTCATAGAAGTTTTTGAGGTATTGGAAGGGTGGACAAGTGGGGATGTGTGAAGGGAAAGCCCCAGGGCGCTCGACTCCACTCACTCCGCTGGGCTCCGTTCGCCATCCGGGCACCGGAAGACTCGCTTCACTCGTCTTCCGAGGTCCCGCTCGCCTGGCTCGCGGG
>PXQO01000035.1 GCA_003021285.1 Halobacteriales archaeon QH_2_65_14
TCGGGTGCCCACAGCGTCTACGAGGACATGCGCAACGTCGCACAGAACGACGAACGCGCGCAGTTCGACCTCGAAGACCGGTACCTCGACCACGAGACCGAGAGTCACCACGAACTCTCGTTCGTCTCGCGGTTCCAGGACATCGAGACCCGCTTCGATCCCGAGGCCAGAGAGCGGATAGAGCAGTCGGCCGGCTTCACGGAGGACAGCACGGGGAGCGTCGACTCCGAGGGAAGCGAGGACCCACAGACGAGCGAGAAACTCGGAGATACATGAGCGCACGCCGCAACCACGACCGGGAGTTCGTCCGGACGTTTTTCACCTCGCCGACGGCCGTCGAGGGGGAGGACGATTCGGCAAAGATGCTCCGGAGTGCGGCGACGCTCCGGGGGATGCAGGCCCCGGACATCTGGGTGCCGGACAACGAGGACGCCACGGCCCCCTCGATGCGCGACGAGGGCGCGGAGAACATCGTCGAGGTGGTCGCCGAACACGGGAGTGAGTTCCCCGGCGAAATCCACCCCCGCGTCGTCTGGCACCGCGACGACCCCGGCACCCGGTATCGGGGGTTCGAACACATGCGCCGGATTGCTGACCCCGAGCGGGGGGCAATCCAGCACATCGACGGGTTCGTGATTCCGGAAGTCGGCGACATCGACGACTGGAAGAAAGCCGACGAGTTCATGACCATCGTCGAACACGAGCACGGTCTCGAACCGGGCAGCCTCGCGATGTCGGTCGTCGTCGAGAGCGCCCAGGCGGAACTGGCGATGGCCGACCTCCGCGAGGAGATGGGCAAGCCAACAAACAGGCTCGAACGGCTGTTCATGCTGGTCGACGGCGAGGTCGACTACACGAAGGACATGCGTGCCATGACTCCCACGGGTTCGCTACCCGAGTGGCCGGAACTGCGCCACAACACGTCGCGGGGGGCCAGCGCCGCCGGTCTCATCGCGGTCGACGGCCCGTACGACGACATCCGGGACGTGGAGGGTTACCGCGAGCGCATGACCGAGAACCGGGCGAAGGGAATGCTCGGCATCTGGTCGCTGACGCCCGGCCAGGTCGTCGCCGCGAACCAGGCACCGCTCCCGCCCGAAACCGGTTACTGGCTCCTCGACGCCGACGGCCGCGAGGTCGAACTCCGGGAGGACGACGGTCGGTACGTCTACGGCGGCGACCGAATCAGTCTCGAAGAGAGCGGCGGCGGGTACGTCCTGCGGGTCGGTGCCGACGAACGCGTCCTCGACGGCGAGGAGTTGCGCGAGGAACTGCTCGGCCTGACCGAGTACGTCCCGAGCATGGACGACATCGTCGGGAGCATGGCGGAGTTCGAAGCCGCCAAGGAGGCCGGCAAGGGCGCAATCGCCATGAGCCGGTCGTCGACGGTCGTCGTCGACGGTATCGAGGCCGAAATCACGGCAGACCGGATGTGGGACGAGGCTACCTACCAGGCCGCGATGACCCCCGTCAGGCTGTTCCAGGACATCTACGAGAACCGCCCGGACCAGCACGACGAACTCGTCGAGATGTACGGCGAGGACGTCGTCGAGCGGGCGATGAACGTCGGCTGATCGGTCGACGAGTAGCGTCGGCTATTCGGTCGACTGATGAAGATGGCCGGTCGACCGGGTGATGAATACCGGCGTTGGTCAGGCCGTAACGGTCAACTGATGCGGCCGGCCGGGATTCCCGCTACGAGGAGCTGTGAGTTCAGTCGGCGGCGACTGGCTCGGTTTCACCCCTCGAATCTGCGGGGGTGTCGGGTGGTGTTCCCGACGATATTTCGATGGTAGCGATTCGCACCGCGACGACGGTGGCGACGACCACCGCCGCGACGGCGACAGGCCCGGCCAGGACGGCCGGAATCGCCACCATGGCACCGACGTAGCCCGCGATTGCGGCGGGCGTCATGTTCTCGGGGTACACCGAGTAGACTGCTCGGTTGCTGTGCTGTGCTCGCGTGTGAATGTTCTGTTGCATCGTATCTATACGTAGGGGCTGTTACCCCATAAGTGTAATCAGAATTATATTTCTGTAACCGTTGTTACTGAAGGAAATTTCACCTGTATCAGGGTAGCTCGGGCGCGATTACGGACAGTTCGGCTGGCTCAGAGCGCCCCGGAATCGAGGTCGCGGCGGTAGATAACGGTCTCGTAGGTGTCGCCGGCGACGTCGACGGTCCCGGAGTCGGAGACCGCGAACCCCTTCGATTCGTAGAACCGCCGGCCGACGTCGTTGTCGGCGAACACCTCCAGTGCGATGCCCGCGACGTCGTCGGGAATGTGCTCGCAGGCGTGTTCGAACAGTGCCGTCCCGATTCCGTCGCCCCACCAGTCGGGGTGGACGTGGATTTCCTTGAGGCCGGCCTCGCCGGGTCGGACGAACGGCTTGGTGTTCGTCCAGCGGACGAGGACGTATCCCCGGGCGGTCCCGTCGACGGTCGCACCGAGGGTGACGCCGCCCTCCTCGGGAAGCCTGTCGAGCCACGCGTCGACGTCCTCGGCGGTGGGGTCGGTCGTCATCCCGTCGAGGACGTCCTCGGGGAGGAAGTCGTCGTAGGCTTCCTGCCAGGCGTGGCCGTGGGCACGTATCGCGTCGCGGATGGCCTCGCGCGTGTCGAGCGGTTCGATCTTCATAGGTGCTGTTTCGCCCTCGACTGGAAAAGCTTGCCTGTGCATCGGTAGCACGGAACACCCCTTCCGGGCTAGAGTTCGTCGACGGGGACTCGCATCCGGTGCCGGCGCGGTTCGAAGCCGAGTTTCTCGTAGAAGGCCAGCGCCCGCTCGTTGTCGACGTCGACGTCGAGTGCGAGTTCCTCGCAGCCGGTTTCCCTGGCCCGCTCGACGGCGCGGTCTATCAGGTCGCGGGCGAGACCAGTCCCGCGGTAGGCCTCGCGGACGTAGATGTCACCGATAATCAGGCGGTCCGGGCGGTCGAACACCGGCGGCGACTCGTCGACGTTGGTCATGACGAAGCCGACGAACTCGCCGTCGACGTCGGCGAGGTCGGTGTTAGCGACGTCCTCGTCTGGGACGTCCTCGTCAGCGCTGTCCTCGTCAGTGACGACCTCGTCAGCGATGTCCTCGTCCGTGGCATCCTCGTCAGTATCGACGACGACCCACGCCCGGTAGCCCTCGGATTCGAGCAGGTCGAGGCGGAACTCGACTTCCTCGTCGAGGGGGACGTCGTCGACGAGTGCGTGGTTCTCGACGGTCGCTTCGAGCTCGCGGTGGTAGGGCAACCAGAGCTCTTCGGTCTCTCGGCGGACCGCGTCCTCGTCGGCGGGAAGTCGGCGAATCTGCATACGCTGACTCGCCCCTGTTGGGGTTTGAGAATGACGATTCTTGCGGGCGACTCCGCCCGCTACCGGAGCGCGTCGAGACGGATTTCGAAGGCGGCGACGGGCACTTCGAGGTCGTGTTCGACGATGACTTCGGGGTGGAGTTCGCCGATGACGCCGGCGGACTCGCCGTCGAGGACGACCTCGGCACACCGGCCGGGAATGAACGTCGGATGCTCGGCGGGCGGCGTTTCGAGGTCCTTCCCGAACGCCCGCGCGAGAATCTGCAACCGGGCGCGGGCATCCTCGTAGGAGGCCTCCGGGTCGGCGAGCGTCGCGGCCACAGTACGGTACTCGGCGACGTTGGTGTTCTCGGACTCGTCGATTTCGGCGGCGAGACCGATTTCGGCGAGGTGCTGGGGGTACGCGCGGTGAGTGTTTTTCTCCAGTACCATCATCACCGACGGGAGGCCCCACGTCCGCAGCATGGTGTACTCCTCGCTGTAGGGTTCCAGGATGGTGACCGGACGGCCGCCGCCGACGACGTCACTGTCCGGGTCGACGTTCATCCGCGAGTAGTTCTCGGCCTCGCTCACCATGTAGAAGTTCAGCAGGTCCTCGAACCCGAGGCCGACGAGCGACTCGCGGACGGCATCCTCGAGGCGTGACCGCTCGTGGCGTCCGCCGACCGTCGTCACGTCGGGGTAGCGCGGTTCGAGTTCGTTGAACCCGTACGTCCGCCCGACGTCATCGACCACGTCGATGGGATGCAGGACGTCCACGCGGTAGGGCGGAATCCCCACCTCGTAGACGGGTTCATCCTCGTCGCGGTCGGCGTCCAGCCCCGCCCGCTCCAGGCAGTCGACGACCGTTTCCTCGTCGAGTTCGAGCCCCAGGACGGACTCGATTCGCTCGTGGGCAATCGTCTTCGTCTCGACCGAGAAGTCCGGTCTGTCGAGGGTCCGACCGGCGTACTCGACGGTGACCCGTTCGATCTGTGCGCCGCGGGCCGAAAGCGAGTAGCAGACGATGTTCAGCATGCGGTCGACGGTCCACTGGTCGGTGCCGGTCATCTCGACGAGCAGGTCCCGGGAGTTCTCGGTGACCTCGGTCCGGCGGCCGTTGATGACCGGCGGGAACGAGAACAGCCCGATGTCGTCGTAGATAGCGGGGTACCGGTCCATCCCCTCGACGAGGTCGGCGTACTCCGCCCCCATGTGGTGGCGCTCGGTCACCTCGCGGGGGGTCATCTCCTCGTCGCTCTCCAGCGGGACGAACCCCTCCTCGTCGGGGGACATCGACGTGTACCGGATGGACTTTTGGGCCCCCTCCTTCGCGGGCGCACCTTTCAGCATCGTCAGGTCGTGGACGCCGATTGCGCCCTTGGCGCGCTGTCGACCCATCGTGGCGTGGAGTTTCTCCTGGACCTGGATGAGCGACTCCAGTCCGCCGTCCGCGAGGTCGACGCCGCGGACGATTGCGCCGGTGATGTGCGGGCGCTCCGGGGGCGTCTCCTCGACGTGGATGGTCCACTCGGGGTCGTTCGTCGAGGGAATGTAGACGCCGCGGTCGTCGCCGTAGTAGTACCGCAGCGAGCGGGCCATCCCCTCCACTGAGAGCCAGTCGAGGCGGTCGGGTTCGAATTCGAGTTTCAACTCGCCGTCCTCGGTCTCGCCCTCGTACTCGATGCCGAGTCCGAACAGGTCGTCGAGCAACTCCTCTTTCGATTTCTCTCCGTGGCCCGTCAGTTCGCGGAGTTCGTCGGGGTCGACTGCCAGTCCCCACGCCATCACGTCGCTGTCGACGCCCAGCGGTTCGAGCATCTCCGGACGGAACAGCCCGGAGTTGCCGACCTCTATCAGCTCGTCCGTCTCCGGATGGCGGCCGAACAGCTCGAAACTCGGCTCGGTGTAGGGGTTGTAGGTGGGTTTGAACCGCAGGTCGGTGATGCCGAACTGTGCGTACAGTTCCGTGAACGTTCCCATCAGGTCCCGGACCGACAGCTCCTCGGCCATCACCCACCCCTCGATCTGGTAGAACTCCAGCAGGTGAGTCTCGTCGAGTTCGTCGTTCCGGTAGGCCTTCTCGATGCTGAAAAAGCGCTGTGGCGGTTCCAGCTCGCCCAGTGCCTCCCCCGCGAGGTGGCGCGAGGTCAGCGATGTCGTGTGCCCGCGGAGCGCGAGTCGTCGGGCGAACTCCTCGTCCCACGGCGAGTGATACCCTTCGCTGTCCTCGCCGATGCCCTCCAGGTGTGCCGACCGCACCCGCTCGACGAGGTCCGCGGGGAGGTCGTCGATCTTCGCCGGCTCCTCGATTGCGAACCGGTCCCAGTGGGTCCGTGCCGGGTGGTCCTGGGGCATGAACAGGCAGTCGTGAATCCAGAAGTCCGCGTCGACTGTAGGCCCCTGCATCTCCTTGAAGCCCATGCCGACGAGGACGTCCTTGACGCGGTCGGCCATCTGCCGGAGCGAGTGTTTCCGTCCCGGCTGGCTTTCCGGCGCGTCGGCAGCGACGTTGTAGTCGGTGAACTCGACGTCCCGCCACTCGCCGCTGGCCAGTAGCTCCGGCGTGAGTTCGTCGACCGTCTCGGCGGCCTCGACGCCTTCCATCAGCGCCGTGACGCCGTCCTGGGTGAGCCGCACCGAGCGTACTGTCCGTTCCGTCCGCTCGACGAGTCCGCGGCGGTCGAGCTGGTCGAGGGCGTCCGCGTCGTCGACGTCCTCACCGCTGTCGAGCGCCACCAGGGCGCGGTACTCGTCGTCGTCCCCGGTCGACACGCCGGGGTCGACCGTGACGTTCCCCTGTTCGACCTCGCCGTACCCCTTGCGGGCGAAGTTCGCCAGCGCGATGTCGACGGCCTCGCCGTCGAGTCCGGCGTCGTCGAGGACGCTCCCCAGCGGGACCGGGTCGTCGGCAACGCCGGCGTCGAGCGCGGCGTCGTATAGCCTGCTCTCGGGCAGGCCATCCTCGGCGTACTCCCGGCCTTCGTCAGTGAGTTCGACCGTCTCCTCGGTCCGCTCGCTCACGTCGAGCAGGCCCTCCTCCCCGAGTTCGAACCCCGCCCGCGTGACGGCCTCGGGTTTCAGCCCCGTCTCGTCAGCGAGGTCAGTTACCTGTCTGTCCGTCTGTGCGTCCGCGGCCTTGAGGACCGCGACCTGTGTTTCTGGCAGTTGCATCGATTGTTGCTGGATACACCGCAGGTCGGTCAGTTAACGGTTCCCGTTCCCGAGCGGACGGTTTCACCGGCCCACCGCGGGCCGGCTCCACCACCCACAGCTCAGGCAAAAAAGAACCCGAACCCCGGCGCTGTCGCTGGCTCGCGTGCGGTACACCGGCTGTGGGGTCCGGAAGCCATACCCCAGGACACGACGCCCGCGGACTAAAGCGTTCTGGAAGGGGCCCGGCAGTGTTAACCTAGGAAGCGACGACAACGGCGAATGAGCAGACTTGTTCGCCCATCAGCACCGTCGCTAAGTTAACACTGCCCCCGACTGGCACCCCACTACCGAAAAATGTGAAACGTATCATAAGTTCAATCGAAAAACAAGACGGAACTTTAAATAGGGGTAGGAAGCAAGCCAGCTCACAGATGCAGCGACTACTCGGGGTGGGGGTACTCGTCGCACTCCTCGTGGCTGGTATCGGTCGGCACCGCTGGCGGATGCGGGGCTGGACCAGCGGGTCGCCCAGGGGACGACAGTCTATCTCGACGCGGGGGGATCGGTCGCACCAGATGGCGAGATCGCGAGCTACCAGTGGGCCATCGAGTCCCCGTCGGGGGCGACCGTCGACCCGGACTGTCCGGATTGCGTCCGGACGTCGTTTGTGGCGGACGAGGTGGGCACCTACGAGGCTACGGTAACTGTCACCGACGACGAGGGGCGAACAGATACGGACACGCTGTACGTCCACGTGGAGGCACGCGACCTGCCCGAGGCGCTCCTCAGCGGGCCGGGAACGGCGATTGCAGGTGAGTCCAGGATATACACGCTGTTCGGGAACGCAGGCGATGCGTTGCTCTCTTCGGCGCTGTGGACACTCAACGGCGAGTATCAGGAGAGCGAAGACCTCGGCGGCCAGTCGTCGGTTTCGCTGAAGGAGAAGATCACCTTCGAGAAACCTGGGGAGTACCGCCTCAACGGGACACTCGCCGACGAGGCGGGATTCCAGGCACAGGACAGCATGAACATCACGGTGTGGTCGCCAACCGCTCATCTGCTGGTCACGCTCACCGACACGAACAGCCCAGTCAACGAGAGCGAGGTGCTGGAGGTCGATGCGACGGTCGAGAACCTGGGGCAGGCGAAGTCGGACCAGCCGGTCTGGCTGACCCGCGAGGGGAACGTCGTCGACGTCATCCCCGGGATGGAACTCCGCCCCGGCGAAACAGCGGACGTCACCCTGGAGTGGCAGACGGACCCCGGGGATGCGGGGACCCACGACATCGGCGTCCACAGCCTGAACGACACGGACAGTGGCGAGGCCGTCGTCACGCCAGGGGGCGGGGGAGACGTGTTCTTCGCGGTTGGGTACACGTCACCGCCGCCGTCGACGGTCGCGCCGGGCGAGACCGTCCAGCCCACGGTGGAGGTGACGAACACGGGAACCGCGACGGGCACGCAGACGGTGGTGATGCTGGACATCCACGGCACGCCGGTCGAGAGCACGGAGATGACGCTGTCCCCGGGCGAGTCCCGGAAGGTGACGACGTTCTCGTGGACGCCGACCGTGAGCGACCTCGGGACCGGCGACCTGGTGGTCCAGTCGGAGGACGACGAGGCCAGCGCCGAGGTGACCGTTCAGGGGTCGACGCACTTCGACGTCGAGTTCGCGTCCGTGGTCCCGACGAATACGAGCAAAATCACCCCTCCCGGTCCCCACGACTGGATAAATGTCACTGTGAACGTGACAAACACGGGGGACACGCCCGGCAAGCAGGACATCAGGTTGACCCGGACGGTCTGGCCGCCGAAACCAACCCTCCCCCGGGAACAAAAAGACGAAGTTCAAAACGTGACGCTCGACCCTGGGGAGAGCACGGAGGTGGAACTGCTGTGGTGGAGTCCACGGACCAGCGACCTGCAATCGTGTGATGGAGAAACCAAGTGTTATCTCATCTATACACAGCTGGGTATCCACAGCGAGGATGACGAAGAGTATAAAATGCCCTACGACAGAGGTGGTGGCGGTGGCGGCGGCAATCCCCCCTGTACTGGCCCTAATCCACCGCCGGATTCCTGGTGTGGCACCCCCGTGACCCTGTTCTCCGCGAGTGAGATCGAGGCTGGAGACTCCGTTGGCGTCAGTGTCAAGATTTACAACCACTATGCCAGCACGGAGTGGCGTGGCGTCAACATCAAATCACACCATGTGTCCAGTTATGGGCCAGGTAGCTACAAAAACTGGCAGGCAAAACTGGAGGCTGACGACTCAGCACAACCGGGGCAGAAAATTAAGGTCTGTGTTACCATGGAGAGTTGGGCAGGGAGTCACTTGCGGAGCAACTATGACCCTAAGGCTAAAGCTCCCGCCGCTCGAAAAGGCAGCTTTGGCTGTTCGACAATTCCGGTCGTAGATGGCGGTGACGACGGTGGCGGCGGTGGCGGCCGCTAGTCATCCCACGGTTGATAGTCGTGGGGGTTGATTTCCACGTCGCCGTGGTCGTAGAAGTCGATGACGAGTCTCGACTCTTGCAACTCACCATTGAGTAGTTTCATCTCGCTATAGACCCGGAGGACGTACCCGGTGTCGGGGTCGACCCACACGAGGAGGTCTTCGTACTCGTAGTCGTCCTGCCACCGGTGGCCCAGTTCGATGTTCAGCCGGTAGACGTGAGCTTCCGTCCCGTTGATAGCTTCAGGGGGTGTCGTATGGTTGAGCGTATCCGAGAGGCTCTCGTTTCTGGGTTCGGTTAATTTCGGGTGAATTGCCTCATCATTGATCTCCCACGTGCCGAGGAACGTCCGGTCAAACTGTCCATCGAACTCAGACAGTCCTTCTTTGACGAGGATGTGCAACGGCGAGCCCTCCGGGTCGTACCACATGTGGTCGAACTCAATCCATCCGTCGGTGCCGGAGCCTTTGAGATAATAACTGTCCCAGTTCACTTTCAGAAATTTAGCAGGCTCAATATCGGGTAGGTGGGGTGGCAATTCCTCACGGTAAAAATACGAACGTTCAAGATACGCGTTCCCATCATCGCCGCGCTTGCCGAGAGCAAATATACGCGAGACCGGTTCTTCCAGCGTGCCGTTTTCATCAAACTTTGGTGGCGTGATCTCCCGCACCTGGTACCTGTAGGTCTCAGCGTCGTTGAACCAGAACGACGCTTCGATTTCGAGGTCGTCGACCTTGCCGGGGTCGAACGTCTTGCGCGTGTCGGGCCAGATGTTCCCTGCGCCGGCTTCGGTCACCTCCGCCGTGTAGTTCTGTCCCGGAGTGAGTTCATCGACCGTGTTGATGTGGCGCTTGGTCAGGTCGAACTCCGCGACGGCACTCTCGTCCTCGTCATAGATGGTGAGAGTACCGGATTCGATAGGTGTGAGCGTCTTTCCGTAGACAGTGATAGTCGCGGATTCCGGGAACTCCACGTCGTACTCCTCTCTCTCGTCCGCCGGCGTTGGCGTCGGAGTAGACGTCGGAGTGGGGGTCGGTGTGGGCGTCGGAGTCGGAGCAGGTGTGGGCGTCGGGGTCACGTCGGGCGTCTCCGTCGGGGCCAGCTACGACGCATTGTATGACAATTGGCTAACAGGGTGGCGTAAAAACGTCTTCGATTCCGGCAGACCTGTCGGCGAGTGATGTAGAGCACAAGACAGGTGGGGGAGAGCGGAGCAGTGAACCGAAAGCGTTCCGTATGGTCGCTACAAACCCCTTGCCAAGATGGGGAACCACGACACTGGGAGCCCGTACGCACCACACACACCGGCGGAGACGGAGGCGATGCTGGCGGCAGTCGGCGTCGAACAGGAGGAGGACCTGTTCGACATCCCCGACCCCGTCACGTTCGACGGCGAGTTCGGCATCGAAGCCCGCGACGAGCAGGCGGTCAGAGCGGAGATGCGCAACCGCCTCGCGAAGAACGACGACCTCGTCGAGTTTCTCGGCCGCGACCACTACGACCACTACGTCCCCTCGCTGGTGGACCACCTCGCAGACCGCCAGGAGTTTCTGACCTCCTACACGCAGTACCAGCCCGAAATCGCACAGGGGTTCCTGCAGGCGCTGTTCGAGTACCAGTCGATGCTGGTCGAACTGACCGGACTGTCGATAGCGAACTGCTCGCTGTACGACGCCGCGACGGCGCTGGGCGAAGCCGCCACGCTCGCCACACGCGTCCGGGCGACCGGCGGGTCGCACGTTCTCGTCCCCGAACACCTCCACGAGGGCAAGCGGGATGTCCTCGACAACTACGCGACGGGGGCCGGCCTCACCGTGGGAACGTATCCGATGGACGACGGCTGCGCCGATACGGACGCGCTCGCCGAGGCGATGGACGAGGACGTCGTTCTCGTCTACGCGGAGAGCCCCACCGTTCGTGGCGTCGTCGAGGAGTCCCTGGGGACAATCGGGAACCTCGCGGACGACCACGATGCGCTGTTCTGTCTCGGCTCTGACCCGGTTGCACTCGCCGTGCTCGAAGAACCCGCGGCCGTCGGTGCGGACGTCGTCGTCGGTGACGCCGCCACGCTCGGGTTGTCCACCGCCTACGGGATGGGGCTGGGACTGTTTGCCACGCGCGAGGAGTTCCTCCGGCAGGTTCCCGGCAGGCTCGTGGGCGCGAGCGAGGACGAGAGCGGCCGACGGACGTTCACGCTGACACTCCAGACGCGCGAACAGCACATCCGGCGCGAGCGGGCCACGAGCAACATCTGCACCAACCAGGCGTGGGTCGCACTCCGGACGGCGATTCACGCCGCGACCCTCGGCCCCGAGGGGCTGGTCGACCTCGGAAGCGACTGCGTGCGGCGAACCGAGGAAGTAGCGGCCCGCGTCGACGAACTGAGCGGNCCCGCCATCGCCGACGACCTCGTCGCGGAGGGCTTCGCTGTCCACGCGCTCGACGACCACCTCGTGCAGATCTGCGTGACCGAGACGAACGAGGCCCACGTCGATGCGCTCGTCGAGACGCTCGCGGAGGTGGTTCGATGAACGACGACCACGACCTGGCAGGGAGCCAGCAGTCGGATACGAGTGCGAACGCCGACGGATCGAGAACGTACGACCAGGCGCGCTGGAGCGACGAGGAGCGCTACGAGCCGTTGCTCTCGGAGAAAAAGAGCCGCGAGGTCGCGGTCGAGACCCCGCTCCCCGACGAGTTGACGCGGGACAGCCTCGAACTGCCGGCGCTCAGCGAACCCGAACTGGCTCGCCACTACACGCGGCTCTCGCAGATGAACTACGGCATCGAGAGCGGGCCGTTCCCGCTGGGGTCGTGTACGATGAAGTACAACCCCAAGTTCACGGAGGACGTCGCCGCCCTGTCCGACGCCGCGGTGCATCCCGACAGGGGCGAGCGGAGTCTCCAGGGAACGCTCGGCGTGCTCGCCCAGTTGCAGGACTACCTCGCCCGCATCGGCGGGATGGACGCGGTGACACTCCAGCCCCCGGCAGGGGCCGCCGGGGAGTTGACCGGCGTCCTCATGGCGAAAGCGTACCACGAACACAACGGCGACGACCGCGGGGAGATCGTCATCCCGGACAGCGCACACGGGACGAACTTCGCCAGCGCAGCGATGGCCGGGTTCGACGTGGTCGAACTCCCGAGCGGGGACGACGGCTGTGTCGACCTCGACGCGCTCGACGGGGCGTTGAGCGACGATACTGCAGCACTGATGCTCACGAACCCCAACACGCTCGGACTGTTCGAGCGCGACATCGTCGAAATCGCGGAGATGGTCCACGACGTCGGCGGCCTGCTGTACTACGACGGCGCGAACCTCAACGCCCTGCTCGGGCGTGCACGGCCGGGCGACATGGGGTTCGACATCATGCACTACAACGTCCACAAGACGTTCGCAACGCCACACGGGGGCGGCGGGCCAGGTGCAGGGCCGGTCGGCGTCGTCGAGAAACTGGCACCGTT
>PXQO01000015.1 GCA_003021285.1 Halobacteriales archaeon QH_2_65_14
GATGCGACTCTCGTACGTCGGCGAACTCGGCTGGGAGATATACACCTCGATGGGCCAGGGGCAGCGCCTCTGGGACACCATCGCCGAGGCCGGCGAGGAGTACGACATCCGGCCAGTCGGCATGGGCGTCTACGGGGCGACCGGCCGCATGGAGAAGGGATACCGGCTGTTCGGTCACGAACTCGAAGTGGAGTACAACCCTTCGGAGGCCGGCCTGACGTTCCACGGCACCAAGGACGCGGAGTTCATCGGCAAGGACGCCTACGTGGAAGCGCTCGAAGAGGACGACGCCGCAAAGCTCTGTACACTGACCGTCGACGATCACACCTCCTCGGACGGGACCCGCCGGTTCATGCTCGGCGAGGAGCCGATACTCGACCAGGACGGCAACGTGCTGGTCGACGAAGAAGGTCGCCGCTCCTACGTGACGAGCGCCGCGACCGGGCCGAGTGTGGGCAAACACCTCCTGATGGGGTACATCCCCAGCGAGTACGCCGAGGAAGGCAACCAACTCCAGGTCGAGTACTTCGGTGACCACTACCCCGTGACCGTCGAGGTCGTCGGGAGCCGACCGATGTTCGACCCCAGCAACGAACGCATTCGGAGCTGAGACCCGGGTTTCGGCCGTGCACGGCGCATCGTCCGCCGGTCCGCTCGGGACCGCAGGCCCGGGACCGGCGACCCGAATCCGGGACTCGGGACGGGGACAGAAACGACAGTCGACGGGAAACCGCGATTCAGACGAAACCAATCACAACAACCAACTGACTAAATGCAGACGCAACCAATCACAGCCACAAACCGAGTATGAACATACTAACCTGTTTGAAGCGCGTCCCGGAAACAGGGGCAAAGATCGTACTGACCGACGACAACCAGGAGATAGACACGACGAACCTCGGTTTCACCATGAGCCCCCACGAGGAGTGTGCAATCGAGGAGGCGGTGCAGATCGTCGAAGGCCAGGGGGGAACGGCGACGGTACTGACCCTCGGGTCCGAGGAAGCCACCGAACAGGTCAGAACTGGCATCGCCATGCAAGCCGACGAGGGCGTCCTGCTCGAAACCGACGGCAGCGAGTGGGGACCGCGGAACATCGCGGGGGCAATCGCCGACTTCGTCCGCCAGCGAATGGAGCGCGGGGACGGGTTCGATCTCCTGCTTTTCGGCAACGAGTCCGCGGACACGGGCAACTATCAGGTCGGCGTTCGCGTCGCAAACGAACTCGACTTGCCGTGTATCACCTCGATCAAGGACCTCGAAGTCACCGACGACGGGGTCGTCGCGAGGCGCGAAATCCCCCGCGGGTCGGAGGTGTACGAACTGGACCTGCCGGCCGTCGTCGCGGTGAAAGAGGGGCTGAACGAACCGCGGTACGCCTCGATGCGTGCACGGATGCAGGCCCGACGACAGGAAGTCAAACGGGTCACGCCCGAACGTCGCCACGAGCGGGGACTCGAAAAGCTCTCTCTCCAGTCGCCCGAGGACGACGACGGTGAAACCGACATACTCGGGGATAGTCCCGACGCAGTTCCGGCGATCATGGACGTCCTCGAAACCGACCTGGAGGTGCTCTGAGGATGATTCTCAGCTTCGTCGAACACGAGGACGGAAAGCCCGAGGATTCGTCGGTCGAGATGCTCACGCTCGCCCGCGACGTTGCCGGGCAACACGACGTCCCCCTGGAAGCCGTCGTCTTCAGCGCCGGGGAAGGTGTGGCCGAGGCAGTCGGCGCGTTCGGCGTCGAGACGGTACACGTCGTCGACCACGACGGAATCCGGGACTACGCGCCGGAAGCGTGGGCCGAGAGCGTGAACCAACTCGTCTCCGAACTGGAGCCGGAGGCAGTGCTCGCTCCCGGGAGCGAGCGGGGCCACGAGGTGCTGGCTCACGTGGCCAGCAAACGGGGGCTGCCGATGGCGGCGAACTGTCTGGACGTGACTGCCGGGGAGGCGTACGAACTGACCCGACAGCGCTGGGGCGGGACGCTTCTCGAGAACGCACGGTTAACCGGCGAGACGAAACTCCTGACGGTCGCGCCCAACGAAATCTCCACAGAGCAGATAGCGGACCCGAACGGGGCGACGACACGGGAGTTCCAACCGACGCTGGCCGACGAGGATTTGCGCGTCGGTCTCGTGGAGATCGAAGAATCAGACGAAGAGGGAATCCCGCTGGGCGAGGCGCGGATCGTCGTCAGCGGCGGTCGCGGCGTCGGCAGTGCGGAAGAGTTCGACAAACTGGAAGAACTCGCCGACCTGCTCGATGCTGCCATCGGCTCCTCGCGAGCGGCGGTCAACGAGGGATGGCGGAGTCACGACGACCAGGTCGGGCAGACCGGAGCCAAAATATCGCCAACGCTGTACATCCCGTGTGGTATCAGCGGTGCGGTCCAGCACATGGTCGGCTGTAAGGGGGCGGAAAATATTCTCGCCATCAACACCGACCCGGAGGCCGCAATCGTCGACCACGCCGATTATGCGGTGATCGCCGATCTACACGAGGTCGTTCCGGCGCTGAACGAGGCCATCCGGGAGCAAAAAGACGGCGCGTGAGAGCGGTCGCTGGGCCGCGTTTTCGGTGCCGGTGTACACACTGACCCCCCGGGTCGTTTCTTCTGGCGGTTTCCTGCGTGAGAACTTTACGCATAGCTACTGAGTCACCAGTATGGACCTCGACCTCGACGGCAACGTGGCGCTGATCACTGGAAGTGCGACCGGTCTCGGCCACGCCTGTGCGGAAGCGTTCTCGAAACAGGGCGCGAACGTCGCCCTCGCAAGCCCGAATCTCGACGACCTGGCGTACGCGAGCGACAGGCTCTATGCCATCGGCGAGGGCGAGATTTTCGGGCTGGACGTGGATATCAGACAGCCCGAGCACGTTGCGGCCTTCGTCGAACAGACGGTCGACCAGTACGGCGGCATCGACCACGTGGTAACGGGCCCGCGTCCGCTCGAACCGCGGCGATTCCTCGACGTGTCGGACGAGGAATGGTTCCGGGCGTTTGATCGGCTCTTTATGAGCGTCGTCTGGACTGCCCGCGAAGCCCACGACTGGCTCGACTCCTCCGAACACGGCACGGTCGTCAACGTGACCAATCCGTGGCTCCGGGCGTTGAGTGGCGAAACGTCGGTCGCGGATTCGTTCCGCACAGCGGTGCGAGGAATCTCGCAAGCACAGGCTGGGACGTTCGCCCCCGCAATCCGGGTGAACACCGTCCTTCCGGGTCCCCATCAAACGGAAGATTTCGAACGAGCCCTCACCGAACTCGTCGACGAGGGTATCTGTGACGACCTCGACGCCTGCAAAGCGGCCGCAATGGAGGGCTGTCCCTACGAGTCACCCGGCGAACCGCTCGACCTCGGGAAACTGGTCGCCTTCCTTTCGAGCGAGCACGCGAGCTACGTCAACGGCGCTGTGATCCCGGTGGATGGGGGCGGAACGTAATCCTCGATAGGTACGCGAGTAAAGAGGTATTGCCCGGGCTAAACTTAAAGGCCTGTATAGTTACTCACGTATATTCATTATAGTTTGTGCCGATAATTTATACGGTATGGGGATTGGTAACAAATTTTGTCAACTTGGCCGAGCGCTTGAGGAATGGACCGACGAACAGGTGACGATACGCTCGGTTACAGTCGATTCGGAGAACGGACTGGATGGGGGGGAGGAGCTTTCAGTTGACGTGTCTCTGTCTTTTCCGGTCGCCGGGTCGGACGAGAACGGGGGACAAGTATTCGATTGTACCCCTGACGTCACCGCTGACGGGTCGCTTGCGATCACCGTCGAAACGGACGTCCCGTTCGAGGGGGACGTCGAACCGAAAGACGTGACGTTCAATCCCGACGGGACGGTGTCGACGACGGTCGCTTTCACCGTCCCACAGACGGAGAGCACTGCTGAGCGCCGGGATGACCGCCGCAACGGCGACTCTCCCGGGTCTCCCCACTCCGAGAAACCGGCTACCGACAATCGGGAGGTTCCGCCGTTCAAGAATCCGGAGCTGTTGAAACAGGTCTACGAGTCACACGATACGTTCGCCGAAATGGCCGATGTGATCGAGATGGACGTGACCGGCGAGACTGTCAGACGCTATATGATCGACTACAGTATCCACCAACCAAACTCCTACGAAACTGCGAGGAAGAACGGGGCATCAATCCAGGATGTGGCTGCCGACCGAGAAGCCGAACAGAGCGTCGTTCTCCCGGACGGAATCGGCCTCCCTGACTCGGTCAGTGTCGACGAACTCATCGAGACGGTCAGCCGATCCAACACGCTCTATGAAGTAAAAGAGGACCTGGACATGGAACGAAAGGAGGTACACGAGATGTTGAAGGAACTGAATCTCGTCGACGTCGTGATGGGTCGCCTCTCGAACGACAAGAACACCGAGATGACGCGCGAAGATATCATCGACCGCCTCCGGAAGGCGTCCGCGGAACGGTGAGCCGCCCGTGTTGTCGCCTCGTCGGGTCGAGTCGTACCCGCCTTTCCTCCCGACGCGGGATGTGAACTGCCCAGCGAGTGGTGCGAAACGCCTCCCCAGCAGATTTTTCCCGCTCTTCGAACGGCCCGGGCAACTCGGCGTTTCACCTGTCCTTTTCAGCGGAGTCGGAGCCGCCCGGTCTTTTCGCTCCAATTCCCGAATTTTGTCATAGCAACTAAGAAACTGGCCCCCGTATCGTCCAGTATTGAACAGTCTCACGTGGTCAAAATGTCAATAGTCTCTGACGTTTGGTTCGTGCACGAGGAAGGTATTCTCGCACACACACTCACCGAGCTTGCGAATATTGACGCCAAAATAATCCGGGAGACGAGCACAGAACCCGGGCAGACTGCGTACTTCCTTCGGTTCGAGTGTCCGTCACGGGACCGTCTCGAAACAGCCCTCGAAGCCGATCCTTCGGTGCGGGAGTTCGCCCCGGTGTCGATCTCGGGCAGAGGGGCAACTCTGGTATCTCGAATTTGCGGAGGACGCCAAACTCCTCAATCCGCTGGTGACGGCCGAGGGCGGGTTCGTCCTTCACGCCCGCGGCTCGATCATCGGGAACAATCGAGGTGGCTGGTACGAACGATGGCTCCTGCCCAATCCGAACGCGCTCAACAACATCTGGCAGCGCGCCCGGGAGGACGATTTCGAGTTCGAAATCCTTCATTACTACCCCTGGGACGGCAACTTCTCGGAGTACACCGTTTCGCAGGCACTCACGGACGAACAGCGGGAGACGCTCGTCCTCGCGTACGAGGAGGGATACTTCACGGAACCCCGAGAGACGAGCCTCGAAGAACTCGCGGAAGAACTCGGAGTCTCTTCGTCGGCCGTTGCCGGCCGGCTCAAACGCGGGATGAGACTGCTGATCGAGGAGTCGTTGATCGTCAAAAGCGAAGAACTCTAGCCGTCTGCTCGTACGCTCTTCTGGATTGCGTCCCGAGCCCGCTTCGCGCAGTCGCGCTTGCCTCGCCCGAAGTGGAGCGTGTTCTCGTCGACGGGCGTCGTGAGGAAACTGGGGTCGCTGGTCTCGAACCCCACCTGTCCTATCTGGATGTAGCTGATGACCAGCCGCTCGACGTACGTGACGCTCTCGACTTGCTCCATCTCGATTCGCTTGTCCTCGAACTTCGACCGCGAAGGGCGCTGGATGTAGACCAGGTCCTCGCCGACCACTAACGTTCCGTCCTGAAACGTGCACTGGACGAGCGGATCGACCTCGACGTCACTGTCGACCGGGGACTCCGTCTGCTCGCTTTCTTCCCCGTTTTGCCAGGGGAGTTTCACCATTCTGTCCTGTTTTCTCGTGAGGAACGGAAAAAAACACCGACAATTCATCGCTCCTTCGAGATGTGCGCGGGTAGCTTCGGGAGGGCGTGCGTCGTGACCCGCACGCGGTCCCTGTGGTGTTTGCAGCGATCACTTCGGCAGCCCGACCCGAAGGATTATATCTCAGCGAGTCAATTCTTTGATATATGCCGCCCGGGAAACCGAATCGAAACTGCACTGTGGACCAATGACACTCTCGACGAAAGTACACGTAGAACACCCTGATCTCGCCCTCGTCCCGACCATCCGGTCGCTTCCGGACGTCGAAATCGGCGTCGTTCCGGACGCAGGAACCGATCCGGACCACGATGCTCACCTGTTCTGGTTCGAGACGGCGGACATCGATGCTATCGAGTCGGCGCTCGCCGAGGACCACACTGTCGACGATTTCGCACCCATCTCCACGAGTGAGAGCCGGCAAACGTACAGAATCACGTACAGTGAGCGAGCAAAGCTCATCTCACCTGCGATCATCGAGTTACAGGGTCTCATCATCGAATCAAGGAGTCACGCGAAAGGATGGCTCCTTCACTCGTGGTTCCCGGACCACAGCAAACTGGACCAGCTCAACGAGTACGCTTCCGAAGCGGGAATCCGGCTCGACGTCCTCGAAGTCTATCAGTCGACAATGGGAAGCCGCGCGGGGTTGGACCTCACGGAGTCCCAGATTACGGCGCTCGTCAGCGCCTACGAGCACGGGTACTACGACGAACCGCGACAGACCGACCTGGCGGAACTGGGCTCCGTGCTGAGTATTTCCGAGACAGCGGTCAGTGGACGGCTCAGACGCGCATCGGGACGGCTCATCGCAGAAACGCTTATCGACACTGACGAGCAGTAGAACCGTCGTCGGGGCCAGCAGTGCAAAACATCAGAGCGCCAGGGGAAGCAGCAACACCCCCATCAGCGTCATTCGCCGCGACCCGAATCTGGCGGGAATCAGGCCGACCAGCGTGCTGGCGAAGAAGACGCCGAGGCCGACGACGCCGGTGAACGCGACCACGAGCACGCACAGGAACACCAGAACGCCAAGCGAGAGACGGACGTTGTCGGCCGACCCGACGACGTCGAGATACCAGTCGCCCACGCGGAGCACGAGGACGAACGCGACGGCGGCGGCGATGGCGACGCTCCCCAGCAGGACCGGCAGGTCCAGCGGGACGCCGGTACCCTCGAGGGCAACAAGCACGCCAGTCCGCGGGGTGCCGAGCGCGACGAGGGCGAAAAGCGCGAAGACAGTGTTGGCAGTGCTGACGCCGCTGGTCGCGACGACGAACGCCCGGGGGCCGGCCGACGGGACGAACACCATCGCCGCCCCCGCCGCGATGGCGGCCGAAATACCCGGGAGGTAGCCGACGAACGCACCGCAGAGCGTGCCCGCGAGCGCGACCCGGCAGACGAACCCGCGGGAGGTCGTGATGCGGTCGTCGCCCTGGGGTGGCACCCCCTCGCCGCGCAGCGCCTCGATGAGGATCGGTGCGCCGAAGAGGCCGGCGAACAGCGGCGCGAGCATGTCACCGGCCGGCAGGACGCCGTCCGCGGGAACGTCGAGCGTCAGGAGACCGAGCGCTCCACTGGAAAGGAGAGACAGCGCCCCACCGATGCGGGCGAGGGTCGTCCGCTCGGTGACGACGAGCAACAGCGCGACCGCCCCCAGGAACAGCGAGAGGTTCGCCGCAATCGTCGGGTAGGCACGCTCCATCGCGGCCGTGACAGGGACGGCCAGGGGCACCGCGAAGGCGACGGCGAGCGCGCTCCCCAGCGCGGAGAGCCGCAGTGCCTCCCGACCGCGTCCCTGCAGGACGAGTTTGTGGCCCGGTAACGCCGTCGGGGCCATCGCCGGGTCGGGGACGCCGAGCGCGAGCGCCGGGACGACGTCCAGAAACGTGTGTGTCACGCCCGCGGCGAGCATGGCCGCGCCGACGTACAGCGGCTGTGCCGGAATCCCGGGGGCCAAGCCCGCGAGCAGGAGCGCGAAGTTGTTCGCGTGCAGTCCGGGAACGAGCCCGCTCAGCGTCCCCAGCGCGATACCACCGAAGACGAACACCAGCGTCGTCACAGTCGTCGCCGGCGTGAGTCCGACGCCGAGCCCGGTCCCCATCCCGGCGAACTGGCCGCGCGATGTGGTTTAAACCTTCACTCCCCGTTCTCGGACGGCGCGGCGACCGTGTCGCCGTCGTCCTCGATAGCCAGCGACGCGACCGGCGCGTTCTCGTAGCCGGCGACCCCGGGATAGCGCTGGACGACCCAGCCTGCGTGGTCGGTCGTAATCTCCGCTTTCTCCCGCCCGTTCGGCGAGACGACCCGCGCCACGACGTCACCCGCGTTCACGGCGTCACCGGCGTTCACCTCGTGTCTGACGATACCGGCTCCGGACGGATCGACGTGGGGGCCCACGTACCGCCGTGTCTGTCCCTCCATCGGGGACTCGACCGGGTCGGGAAACGGCCCCAGGTCGTCGCGGAAGACCGCTGTCGCGTCCTCGACCATCCCGAGCAGTTCCATCACGCGACAGGTGCCAGCGACGCCCTGCCGGTGCCACTCGTCCTCGACGACGTTGTGCTGGCCGAGTTCGATAGTCAGCGCGGGAATCCCGGCGTGGTTGAGCGCCGACCCGGTCGCCGTCCGCTGGAGGTTCCGGTCGAGATACTCCGCGGGCGGGAACTCGAAAACCACGGGGAGACCGAACGCGTCGTGGTGAACGGGTGCGCGCCGGCCATCGCGGTGTGCATGTCGAGGAGCACGTCTGCGTCGTCGGCGAACAGGTCGAAGATTCGCCGGCAGATGATCGCCTGCTGGTTGGGCGGCCGTGGCCCGTCGACCGTCTCCCCCGGGTCGGCGTCGCTCTGGACGTACTCGACGTCGGGAAACTTTCTGTTCGGATCGTCGTTGTCGTAGTACGACGTGCGCCTGTTGCGCCGCAGTCCCGCGGGGTTCAGGTTCGGTACCGAGACGACCCGGCCGGCCAACCCCTCCGGAAGCGCGTCGTGGACGACGTCCTGGCAGACGGCCACCCCCGTCACCTCGTTGCCGTGGATCGATCCGGTGACCCAGAGCGTCGGTCCCTCCCGCTCGCCGTCGGCGACGATGAGCGGTAGCTGTTCGGGTGCGCCGGTCGGCAACTGGTCGACCACGTCGAGGTAGCCGCGGTGTATCGTCCCCGGTTCCGTCTCCGGGAGTTCGAGCGTCATACCTGGTTCGATTGTCCCGACAGTGAAAAACCCACAGGCCCCACTCCACCCCTCGTCGGACGCGAATCGAAGGTTTACCTGCGCTCGGCGTGTAGCCCCGGGCATGACAACACCCGCCGGCCGAAACCGCCTCGACGAGGAGGAAAGCCCGTACCTGCGCGCCCACGCGGACAATCCCGTCCACTGGCAGCCCTGGGACGAGCAGGCGCTCGACGAAGCACGCGAACGGGACGTTCCCATCTTCCTCTCGTCGGGGTACTCGGCGTGTCACTGGTGTCACGTGATGGCCGACGAGAGCTTCGAGGACGAGGACGTGGCGGAACTGCTCAACGAGCAGTTCGTCCCCATCAAGATCGACCGCGAGGAGCGCCCGGACCTCGACCGCATCTACCAGACCATCTGCCAGCAGGTCAGCGGCCGCGGCGGGTGGCCCCTCTCCGTCTGGCTGACCCCCGACGGCAAGCCCTTCCACGTGGGCACCTACTTCCCGCGAGAACCCCGGCGCGGAATGCCCGGCTTCCGCGACCTGCTCGCGGACATCCGCGACTCGTGGAACGACCCCGAGGAACGCGAGAAACTGGCGGACCGCGCCGAGCAGTGGACCCGGGCCGTCGAGGGCGAACTCGAAAGCGTCCCCGACGAACCCCACCAGCCCGGGGACGACACCGTCGAGCGTGCGGCGAAAGCCGCCGTCCGGGCCGCCGACCGCGAACACGGCGGCTGGGGGTCGGGGCCGAAGTTCCCCCAGACCGGCCGGATTCACCTCCTGTTGCGCGCCTACGACCGGACCGAGCGGGATGTCTACCTCGACGTCGTCACCGAGACGCTCGACGCGATGGCTAACGGCGGGATGTACGACCACGTCGGCGGCGGCTTCCACGTACCTCGCGGCCTACCAGGTGACCGGCGACGAGCGCTACGCGAGAGTCACCAGTGAGACGCTCGATTTCGTCGAGCGCGAACTCACCCACGAGGACGGCGGCTTCTTCAGCACGCTCGACGCCCAGAGCGAAACCGACGACGGCGAGCGCGCGGAGGGTGCCTACTACGTCTGGACGCCGGAGGCGGTGCGCGAAGCGGTCGAGGACGAGACTGACGCCGAGGTGTTCTGCGAGCGCTACGGCGTCACCGAGCGGGGCAACTTCGAGGGGGCGACGGTCCTGACGCTGAGCCGGTCGGTCGACGCAATCGCGTCCGAGCGGGGGATGGACACCGACGAGGTCCGGGACGCACTCGACCGTGCCCGGGAGGCGGTCGCGGCGGCGCGCGACGACCGGTCCCGGCCGCCGCGCGACGAGAAGGTGCTCGCCTGGGACGCCGAGACCGGCACGCTACAGCGTCGCTACAAGGACGGCGTGACGAAAATCGGCGGCTACCTCGACGACTACGCGTTCCTCGCCCGCGGCGCGTTCGACCTGTTCCAGGCAACCCGCGACGTCGAGTATCTCGCCTTCGCGGTGGACCTCGCCCGGACGATAGAGCGGGACTTCTTCGACGAGGCCTCGGGTACGCTGTACTACACGCCCGAGGGCGGGGAGTCGCTCATCGCCCGGCCACAGGAGCTGACCGACCAGTCGACGCCGTCGAGTGTCGGCGTCGCGGCGGAACTCCTCGACCAGCTCGGCCACTTCACGACCGACGGCCGGTTCGGGGAGGTCGCCGAGCAGGTGGTCGAGACCCACGGCAGTCGCGTCCGGTCGAACCCGCTCCAGCATGCGTCGCTGAGCCTCGCCGCCGACACCGTCACTTACGGCCCGCTCGAACTGACGCTGGTGGCCGACGACCCCCCCGAGAACTGGACCGAACAACTCCGCGAGACCTACCTGGCCACGCGTGCTCGCGTGGCGGCCGCCCGACGGCGAAACGTTCGAGACGTGGCTCGGCGAACTCGGTCTGGACGAGGAACCGCCCATCTGGAAGGGGCGCGACCAGAAAACCGACAAGCCGACTGTCTACGCCTGCCGGTCGTTCACCTGCTCGCCGCCGCGGAACGAACTCTCGACGGCGCTCGGCTGGGCCGACAGGATGACGTGATACCGAAACGGGCTCGCGCGCTCACTCGGGCGTCCCGGGTTCTTCTTCGAGTCGCCTGGCGAGATAGACGGCAATCGGAACGGATTCGCTCTCGACGAACCGGAACAGTTCCTCGCCGTCGCGCTCGACGACGACCGTCGGGATGTACTCGACGCCGTACTCCTCGACGCCGGGACCCTGCTTGTCCTGGTCGAGTTCGTGGTGGACGACGTTCTCCGACGGGATCCCGGCCGCGTCGATTGCAGCCCCGAGGTCAGGGAGCTTGGCCCGGCAGTCCTTGCACCAGTCGCCCCCCCAGACCCTGAACGTGAGGTCGTCCCCGTAGTGTTCGAGGACGGCGACAGTGTCGGCGTAGGCGTCCTCCACCCACACCGGGTTCGGCTCCATGGTATCGAGTGCCATGCCGGGAACGTTCGACCCCGGGGGATAATTTTTTGTCGGTCCCGCGGCCGTCACAATCTTTAGTATCGGACTGGGCTTGGTGACAGTATGGCTGAC
>PXQO01000016.1 GCA_003021285.1 Halobacteriales archaeon QH_2_65_14
CAGCGGGCGAACATTAACTGTTCTTGTCGACGAACCGGTAGCGGTAGGGTTGGTCGCGGATGACCTCTATCTCGCCCGTCTGGGCTTGCCTGCCGAGCACTGTCGCGACGCGGTGCGCGCTGTCGAACTCCTCGCCGTGTTCTTCGAGAACCTGGAGAATCTCGCGCGCCGTCATCGGCTGATCGAGTTCGGCCTTCTCAAGAACGGAACGGATTCGCTCGAACTCGCCTCGGCGTAAGCGCATACACCTGTATATGCACTCATCCCCCATTAAACGGCGTCAGACACGCGTCAGACGGCAGTTCTGTCGAAACCGCATGACGGAACCGCCCCGCCGCAGTCGTCGGGTTGTCATACGATACCATCCGACGGCGCAGGACAGTTGCGGGTTCGCAGGAGGTGATTTCCGGGCGCACCGGCAAACTTGCGTTAGTACCTGTCGCGGACGGCTTCGAGGTCATCGAGCACCTCGTCCGGTCGCGGTGGCTGGGGGGTGTAGGTTCGCTCGACGTAGCCGTCCCGGTTGACGAGCAGGAGGAGGTTCGTGTGCACGAACGTGGTGTCGTCGTGTTCGCCGGGGTCGAGTGGCTCGCCCTGTTCGGCCTGGTCGTGGCCGTCGTGCCCGCCATCCTCCCCCGGGACTTCCTCGAAGCCGACGCCGAACGTGCCGTGGACGACCTCCTGAGCACGCTGTGGGGTTTCGGGACGGAGGAACAGCCAGTTGTCGGCGTCCGGGTCGGCACCGTTGAGTTCGCTGAACTCCCGGATTCGCTCGTCGGTGTCGTGTTCCGGATCAAACGACATCGGCATCAGCGCGACCTCGTCGGCGTAACTCTCCTCGCTGGCGGTCGACTGTACGTGTGCCAGCACTGCCGTCAGTCCCGGACACGGGCCGGGACACCGGGTGAACACGAACGTCACCAGCGTTTCACCTTCCCCGACGTACTCCGTCGTCGCTACCTCCTCTCCGTGGAGTGGGGCGGGGAGAGAGACTGTCGGAAGCTCCTGGCCGTACGCCGGATACGCGAGCGCCTCCGCGTCGACGTCGACCTCCCGGTCGGGTTCCCCCAGCACCGTGTTCGGATTCCCGTCCTCGTCCCCGATACAGCCTGCGAGGGCAACGCCCGCGGAGACAGCCGCCGTCCCCAGGAACGTCCGTCGTCGCATACCCGGCGCTTACCGCTCGGTCCATATAGCTTGTCTGGTATGTCTTTCGACGCCTTCGTAATTGTTGAGGATAGAACAGTTCTGCCCGATTATCGTAATGAGTATACCCGCGCCGCGCCCTTCAGAATTTATCAATAATAATAAGACAATCGAAATAAATATAATGGAGAACGCGGGAGTTGTACTCAGAATGGTAAGCGTAACTACTATCGTGGCGGTGTTCGTGGTTCTGGTCGTTCTCGCGCTGATAGTGGGGTACATCGTCAGCCTCTACAACCAGCTGGTGAGCCTCCATCGGCGGGTCGATCAGGCGAAACAGAACATCGACGTGTTGCTCAAACAGCGACAGGACGAGCTATCGAAACTCGTCGACGCGGCGTCGGAGTTCATGGACCACGAGGAGGAAGTCCTGACGGAAATCGCGCACGCTCGCGAGCAGGCACAGAAAGCCGAGACTCCCAGGGAGCAGGCCGACGCGGACCAGCTCGTCCGGTCAGCGATGGCCAACTTCCGGGCCCGGGTCGAGGAGTATCCGGAGCTCAAATCCCAGGGGAACATGATGCAGCTCCAGGAGCGGATTACCGACATTGAATCGCAGATTTCCGACCGGCGGGAGTTCTACAACGAGGCCGCGACGCGGTACAATACCCGCATTGCACAGTTCCCGTATGTCATCCTCGCCAGACAGATGGGGTTCCAGGACAAGGAGCTGTTCCGGGCGAGCGAACGGGCCAAGGAGGATGTCGACATCGGCGCCGCCTTCGCTTGATACGGCTGCTTGATTCGGTTCGGCACCGCGTCACCGTCTCGACGGGTTCGCGGTCCCAGACCGGGCCGGAACGATTGCGGTACCGAATCACAGTAGCCCGTCTGACCGGTTCTGCATGGCGAGGGGAACCGAGTCTCAGCAAAGAAAACCGGGCTGGCATTTTTCTCTCTCGGCGCTCATCGATGAGGCGATGACATTGAGCGCAAACGGGAAACGCCGGGACGTAGAGACGGCGACCGGGCTAGTTCCGGCAGGCGACACTGATTTATTCCGCGGGGGTCAACCGCGGTCGTTGCATGCGCGAGGCACACCCGCTGGAACGTGTGGTCGGGATCGGCTTTTACGTGAGCGACAGTGACGGTACCGGTGGCCGGCTCAGGCGGGACCCGACCGACTTCCGGGTTCGCGAACTCGAAGGGTTCGAATCGGAGCCGGTCGATGCGGACACTGGCCCGTACCCCCACCTGGTCGTTCGCGTGACGCTTCGCGGCTGGGAGACCAACGAGTTCGCCACCGCGGTCTCGAATCGGCTCGGAATCTCCCGCGAGCGCGTCTCGTGGGCGGGAACGAAGGACAAGCGCGCGGTCACGACACAGCTATACACTGTCGGTTCGAGGTAACCGTCCGCGAAACCGAGCGGCCGGAAAACGCCGAACGCATTACCGCCGAACTGCGAGCGTTCGCCGGCTTCGACGACGGAGACGGGGCCGTCGCTGTCCCGAACTACTTCGGGCAACAGCGTTTCGGGAGCCACAGGCCGGTGACCCACGAGGTCGGCCTCGCAATCGTCCGGGGCGACTGGGAGGGAGCCGTCATGACCTACGTCGGGAACCCCAGCGAGCGGGAACCCGAACGGACGCGGAAGGCGCGCGCGTTCGTCGATGAGACTCGCGACTGGGGGGCAGCGCTCGACCGGTTCCCGGATCATCTCGGGTACGAACGGTCGATGTTGCACAGACTCGCCGAGGGTGACGGCGAGGACGATGAGGACGACTTCCGGGCGGCGCTTGAGACGCTCCCCACGAACCTCCAGCAGTTGTTCGTCAACGCGGCCCAGTCGTACGTGTTCAACCGCATCCTCTCGGAGCGGCTCGAACGTGGCCTTCCCTTCGACCGACCTGTTGCCGGCGACGTGGTCTGTTTCGCCGACAGCGACTCTCCGAACGGACTGACACTTCCCGACGCGGACCGTACGCAACGCGTTACTGCCGCCCGGGTCGATTCTGTCACCCGACATTGCGAGCGCGGCCGGGCGTTCGTCGCCGCGCCGCTGGTCGGGACCGAGACGGAACTGGCCGACGGTAAACCGGGCGACATCGAACGGGCGGTTCTCGACGAGGTCGGGCTCTCCCCCGGGGATTTCGACCGTCCCGGCGAGTTCCACTCGGAGGGAACCCGGCGTGCCGTTCTCGTCCGGACGGACCTCGAACTGACGGTCGACCCGCTGACGCTGTCGTTCGCGCTGCCGCGGGGCTCCTACGCCACGGTCCTGCTCCGGGAGTACCTGAAGACGGACCCCCAGCGTCTGTGAGCCAGGCGGGAGCGAAACACCGCGTTTATCGCGCTCCTCACCCTACACAGGGACATGGAGTGTCGGCAGTGTGCGACACCGCTGGACAGGCCCGGTGACTACTGTCTGGTCTGTCGAACGGCCAACGCCGACACAGTCGTGCTCGAACTCGACCGCGAACGCTCGACAGTGTCCGTCCTGGACGGCGAGCGGGTCCTCGGGCGGCGGACGATCACCACCACGCCCGAAACGCACGGCGAACGCGAGCGGTCCGAACTCCGTTCGTTCGCGGGGCTGATCGCCGACGAAGTCCGTCGCAAACGCCCGGACGAGGTCTACGCGACGGGTGACAGGAACGTTCTTCGGGCAGTGCGTGCGCAGTTGCACTACCCGTTTTACCGCATCGCGGCTGACGACCCGGTCCAGCACGTCATCGACGGCCAGGGCGACCCGCCACTGGAGACCGTCGAGGCGTCGGTCGGGGAGAAACTCGGCGGGAGACATTCGACGCTCATCGGCGGACGAACCGGCCGCGAGGCGCTGGAAGTCGTCGCCGAACACCCCAACGTCAAGAAGATAATCCCCGGGCCCATCGACGCGAGCGGCTCCGGCACCAGAACCGGCCTCCGGGCGAAGGTGACCCGGGCTGACGACAACGGCAACGTCCGTCTGCTCGTCCGGGACGGCTCCAGCGTCCAGGAGAACCGCGTCGTGACCACGGCCGGAAGCCGAAAACTCGGCGAACACGTCCGGGCCGACATCAACCAGGCACTCGTCGAGGCGGAGTTTGCCGAGTGAACGGGCGAACAGGTGGCACACGTCGCCAGCGTCTCGTTTGGACGCCGGCGGAATACTGCGGAGGGGCGTGCCACCCTCCCGCTTCCCTCCGCAGTCGCCTGTCAGGTCACAGGCCGCGTGGTCCCCCCTTCGTACTTGAATTCTTGGAGCGTGGGACCGACACTCTGACCAGTCCGATCCGGGCGGCAGAAGCTATCGGCGTAACTCGCAGGGTTTATTTGGCCGCTCCGCCGAGAGTGTTGTACCATGAGTGACCAGGAAAACCGCGTCGGCAGCGCCGGCCGGTTCGGTGCGCGGTACGGGCGCGTCGCACGCCGTCGCGTCGCCGAAATCGAGGAGGAGATGGAGAACGCGACCGTCGACGGCGACGACGTCAAACGCGTCGGGACCGGCATCTGGATCAACGAGGAGACCGGCGAGAAGTTCACCGGCGGCGCGTACCGTCCGGAGACGCCGGCCGGAAAGACAGTCACGCGCTCGATCCGCGCGGCGCTCGAAGAGGACGACGAATGAGCTACAAGTGCTCGCGCTGCAAGCGCGACGTCACGCTCGACGAGTACGGCGGGGTGCGCTGTCCCTACTGCGGTCACCGGGTGCTCCTGAAAGAGCGCAGTCGGGACATCAAAGAGGTCGACGTCGAGTAGTGACTCACCAGGCTGTTCTCACCTTCGAGTACCCGTCCGCCAGCCGTGCGTGCCGTGTCGAGCGCGCCGTCGGTCCCGCAATCGGCGACATCGACGACGACCGAAGCCGGGCGTCCCTCTCCCGGGAAGGGTCCCGGCTTCTGGTCACTGTCACTGCCCGTGACGCCGTGGCGCTGCGCGCGAGTCTGAACACGTGGCAGTCGCTGGTCGCCGTCGCCGAGCGGGCCGGGGACGCGTGTTGACGGGCTGGGACGCCGTGCCTGCGTCGATGTGTCAGCAGGGACTCGGCTTCAATGCGCAGGTTTAACAGTCCGGGTCACGACGTGACGGATATGCAAGGAAATCTCCCTCCCGAGGCAGAGGAGAAACTCGAAGAGTTGCAGGACCTTCAGGAGACGGCCCAGGAGGTCGCCGTCCAGAAACAGCAGGCAGAGACGGAACTCACGGAGTCACAGACGGCGCTCGAACAGCTCGAAGAGATTGACGAGGAGACGACGATGTACCGCCAGGTCGGCGAACTGCTCGTCGAGACCGACTACGAGGAGGCAAAGGAGGACCTCGAAGAGAAGGTAAACAGCCTCGAAGTCCGCGTCGACACGCTCGAAAAGCAGGAGGAGCGCGTCCAGGAGCAGTTCGAGAACCTCCAGCAGCAACTCCAGCAGATGCTCGGCGGCGCTGGTGGCGGACTCGGCGGCCCGGGCGGCGCTGGCGGCATATAATGCCACGAGGCGGTGGTGACGACGCCAGCGGCGCTCCCGACGACGCCGCGGTGGTGCGCGCGGCCGCCGAGGCAGCCGAAGACGTCGTTTTCTCACGGTATTCAAGGTCGGACGTGCGCGACCTCGACGTGACGATCACCTTCGAGGACGGCCAGCTCGAAGTCGACGTGTACATCGACGCACCCGACGGGACGGCGGACCCACAGCAGGTCGCCGAGGACGCCGCACTCGCCGCGCGGGGCGTCGCCGACGAGATGCTCTCGGAGACAGGCGGATAGTCTTTTAGGCCTGTCGTCCGTACATTCAACCATGGAACACGAGGCCACAGTCGAGGGCGTCGGGATCGGTGTCAGTGAAGAGGGTCCCGGTGCCCCGGTCGTCATCCTGGAGGCCCGCGAGCGTCTCATCCCGATATTCATCAGCACCGACCAGGCCCAGTCGATGCAACTCGCCATCAAGGGGGAGCCTTTCGAGCGCCCGCTGACGCACGACCTGTTCGTCGAAATGGTCGCCGAGTTCGGTGCGGCCATCGACCGCGTCCGCATCGACGACCTCTCCGACGGGACGTTCTACGCCAAAATCGACATGGAGCAGTACCACGGCGGCGAGCGAAAGCAGGCCGTCTTCGACGCACGACCGTCCGACGGCATCGCACTCGCGCTACGGGTCGACTGTCCGCTCATCGTCACCGACGAGGTCATCGACGAGGCCGGTCGGCCCCCCGAAGCCTTCGAGGCCGAGGACGACCCAGCGGGCGAGGAACCGTTCGGCGAAGACGACCCGTTCGGCGACGATCCGTTCTGATGGCAGGGTACGACTCGCTCATCCTCGACCACGACGGCGTTCTCGTCAGCATCGTCGACAGCGACACTCGGATTCGGACCTGCTGTCGACGGGCAGGCGACGCCTTCCGGGACGTCGGCGTCGTTCCGGACGCGGAAACAATCGAGAAACTCGCCTTCAGCGTCTCCCCCGACGAGTTGCATTCCCTCTCGGACCGGTTCGACGCGACGCCGGAACGGCTGTGGCGGTGCCGCGACGACCTGCTCGCCGCCGTGCTGAAAGACGCTGCCCGCAACGGCGAGAAAGCCCCCTATCCGGACGTCGAGGTCCTGTCGCGCCTGGACGTCCCGCTGGGCATCGCGAGCAACAACCAGCACCGGATCGTCTCGTTCGTCGTCGAGGAACACGGGCTCGACGACCACTTCGAGACGATTCACGCCCGCGAACCGACGCTCGACAGCCTTGACGAGAAGAAACCCTCGCCGACCTACCTCCGGCGAGCGAAAGCCGACCTCGGCGTCTCGAACCCGCTGTACGTGGGGGACAAGGAGAAAGACGTCGTCGCCGGAAAGCGAGCCGGCATCGACGTCGCGTTCCTGCGGCGCGACCACAACGCCGACCGCTCGCTGGCCGTCGAGCCGACCCACGAGGTTTCGAGTCTCGAAGCTGTCGCCCCGATGGTCGATTGACCTCCTCGGCCTCCGGCCTGCGCGTGTCTGCGGGCGACCCACGAATCGCCCGCAGGCAAGCGAGACCGTCGGTCTCGTCCTGCTTACGTCGTCCGGGCTGGATCGAGCGACCTGCCCCGTTCAGTCCCACCCGAATCGGCTGGTTTCGTTCCGGCGGAACGCTCCTCACAGCGGTAACAGCGCGGAAGCCCACCGGCTTTAGCCGTGGGAGGAAGCGCGGAAGCTTGATGTGACTCCGAGCCGAATACAAAGATACGTCCCAC
>PXQO01000017.1 GCA_003021285.1 Halobacteriales archaeon QH_2_65_14
ATCCCTTGTGTCTGAATCTGAATCGGTGGGCATACGCGACGGTAGAATCCCGATGCACTTACGTCTTGCTCCGAAGCCCATGGGTAAGGTTTAATACGGCAGGCTACCTAGCAAGTGGTAGAGACAGACCCGCTCCTCGGGGCGCTTCGTTTCGAGAAGTACCCGGGTGTTCCAGCACCCGGGGAGGGCTCAGGCCCGGTACGCCTCGACATCGATGATCTTCATCGTCTCCGGGTGCGTGAGGTCGTCGTCCGCCGAGACGACCGGCGCACCCAGCTCCCGACCGACTGCGGCGATCAGCGCGTCCATTCCGGTGAGAAACGGCCCTTGCGGCCCGACCTCGTCCGCGATCTCCCCGGCGAGCACCGCTGTCTGTTCGTCCGTTTCGTAGACCTCCCCCCACGCGAGATCAGCCTTCACCTCTGGGACGTCACCGTCGGGGGCGTTCCCCTCGCCTACCAGCGCCTCGGCATACGCCGGTGCCGGGAACACGAACTGCTCGGTCTCGTTCGCAAGCAAGTACTCCGCGGTCGCGTCGACGCCGTTCAGGTAGTCGATGAGGAAGTTCGCGTCGAGGACTCTCATTCGTTCTCCGCCAGCCGGCGCATCCGCTCTTTCGACACCTCTTTCTGTTTCTCGCGGCCCTCGCGGACACGACCGGCGTGCTCGTCTGACCACCGACCGAATCCAGCAAGAAGATCGCGATCACTCTCCTCCTCAAGGATGCGCTCGAGGACGTCGTTGTAAGACTCGCCCTCTCGTCGGCGTCGGTCGAGCATTCGCTTCACTCGGTCGCTGACCCGAATCTGCTCGTCGGCTGTCGCCATCGTTACGTTGACGTTCACGTTGACGTGGCTTAGTCGTTGGGGTGAGCCTCGGGGACGGGGGATCGTCACCGTCGCTGGCGTGGGCTCTTCCATGAGGGGTGTCAAGCAGTTCGTCGAGCGTGTCGAGTTTCTCCCCGGGCATTCTCACCGTCGCAAACTTTGTGTGAGCGACAGCGCCGGGAACGGCCAGCAATTACCGAGTAGACGGGGCGAGTCCACGCAGCGACATCTCTTTTAGCTCGGCCGTCGAACGCCGGTGGCATGCTCGGGAACATTCCGGTGCCGAAAGGCCCGATTCTGGACTGGATCAAAAGCGAGTACCAGGGCGAGGGCCACGAGACCAAACAGACAGTCATCCAGGAGACGGCGGACCTGGCGAACAAGATACTCGCCAGTTACGCGTTCTACATCGAGGGGCCCGACTCACCCGGCCCGGAGCACAGGGCGCAGTTCAAAAACGACATCGAGACCTACGGGAAACGGGCGGTCGAACTCAAGAAGTTCGCACTGCAGAGCGACGCCCCCGAACCGCCGGCGTCCGACGTGGAGCTGATGCTCAGCGCCCAGGAGTCGCTCGCGGCATCGGACGAGGAATCGACGACCGAGGAACTCCTCAACCAGTCGCTGGAGAGTCTCGGACTCTCGTCCGACACGATCACGCTCGACCCGAAAGAGACGCTCGACGACGTGTTCAACAGGATCGACAACGACCTGTATCTGATGTACTACGCCATCCTGGAACAGATCGTGAACAAGTGTGTCGATTACGCCATCAGCGAGGAGATCGACTACCAGGAGTTCGACGAACTCAAGGTGTCGCTGAAAGTTGCGATGAATCGCTTCTAGGGACGGTGTGCTCGTCGGTCCTGTCCAGCCGAGCGGATGCTGCCAGCCGAACCGATGTTTTCCAGTCGACCAGTCGCGCGTAACGGTTTTGTCGGTCGGCCGCGAGGAGCGAGCATGTTCGTGCAGTTGTACTCGCTCACCCACGCGGACGACGTCCGGGTGCTGGTCGAGTTGGGGGTCGACAACCTGGGGTTCGCCATCGGCGACCAGGACGTCCCTGCCCGGATTCCAGTCGAGCGGGCGCGCGACCTCTTCGATCTCGTTCCCGACGGGCACAACACGGTGGCGCTCTCGGTTCACACCGACCCGGATGCAGTCGTCGAGTTCGCCCACGCGGTCGGCCCCGACGTCCTCCACCTCTGTTCCCCGACCGACGCGATTGACAGCGACACACAGCGACGGATTCGCGGCCGGATTCCAGACGGGATGGCGGTCATGAAGGCAATCGACGTCGACGGTCCGGAGGCGGTCGCGGCCGCCGAGCGGTTCGCGCCGGTCAGCGACTATCTCATCCTCGATACCGCCACGGATGAGGTGACGGGCGTCGGCGCGTCGGGGGAGACCCACGACTGGTCGGTGAGTCGGACCATCACCGAGCGCGTCGAGGTGCCGGTCGTCCTCGCCGGCGGACTCGGTCCCGACAACGTCGCGGAGGCCATCGAAACGGTAGAACCGGCGGGCGTCGATTCGTACACCCGAACGTCGCGGACTGAGCGCCGGAAGGACCTGGAGGCGGTCCGCGAGTTCGTCCGCGAAGTCCGCGAGGCAGCATGACCGCACGCGTCGTGGGTGTCGGCAACGCACACCTGGACCTGACCCACGTCGTGACGTCCATCCCGTCGCCGGACGACGGTGCCTTCGCGACGGACCGGTACGAATCGAGCGGCGGCGTCGAGGCGAACGTCGCCGTCGGCCTCTCGCGGCTCGGCCACGACGCCGCCGTCATCGCCCGCCTGGGCGACGACGAGTACGCCGACCGGGTAGTCGAACTACTCCGGGCGGAGGGCGTCGACGTCGGCGGGGTCAGGATCGAACCTGGCGACGAGTCGTCGTACTGTCTCGTCCTCCGGACCCGGGAGGGCGAGCGGGTCATCGTCGGCGGGGGGAACAGCATTCTCCGATTACAGCTCCGGGAGGCGGACCTGGAGACGCTTTCGGCGGCGGACGTCGCGGTCACGTCCGGGTATACGCCTGCGATGGTCCTCCAGGCGCTGGTCGACCGGCCGGCCGACGGGGTAGCCGTCGCGTTCGACCTCGCCGGGACCATGGACGAACTCCGGGAGCGGGGCTACACCCGCAGCCTCCTCGACCGCACGCTTCCGGGAGTCGACCTCTTCGTGAGCAACGAGTCGGCGGCGCGGTCGTATCTGGACGGGTCAGCGTCGCCGGTTGCCACACTCCGCGACCGGGGTATCGACCGCGGCGCACTGACCCGCGGGGAGCGCGGCGCGACGCTCTGGTCGGGGGAAACCGTCGTCGACGTGCCCGCCTACGACGTCGACGTGACGGAAACGACCGGGGCGGGGGACGCGTTCACCGCAGGGCTGGTCGACGCCTGGCTTCTCGACGGGCGACCGCCCGAGGACGCGGGACAGTTCGCGGCGGCGACAGCCGCGCTCAATACGCGACGCGTCGGTGCCCAGGGCGGTCTCCCGGACCGGTCTGCTGTCGACCGATGGATGGCCTCGCACTCCCGACCTGACAGCTAGGGGTCAACACCCCGGACTGTTCCTCCGGGAAACACGATTCTGGCGACACACCAATCTTTATACCGATCCGCCGAAAGGCCTCGAATGCAACGTACTCGTCCCGGCCCGCCGACCCCCCGGTTGCGGGCCGGGATGCCGCCACCGAACGCCAGGGTCCCGAAGTATGACACACCCCTCCGATCAGACATCCCCCTCCACCACCGGCACCGGCGAGACTGACCGCCAGTCCCTCGAACGCGAGCAGTTCGAGACCGTCGACCTCGAATCGCTCGACAGTGGGCGCTCCCTCGTCTGGGTCCAGCCCCTGCTCACTGCGACCGTGTTGACCGTCCTGGTCGGCAGTGCCATCCACGCGGTTCGCGAGGAGGCCGACGCCATCACGGTCGCCGCGAGGGAGATCGCCATCCTCGACTGGCTGTACGCACTGTCGCTGCTGGCGCTCGCAATCATGGTCGTTCCCACACTCGTCACCCAGCGAGGACGCGTCCGGGACGTTCTCGGTCGCGTCCGGAAACGCCCGCTCGTGGCCGTCTGTGGTGGGTACCTCGTCGCTCTCCTGGGGGCCGGGACCCTCTACCCGCTGTTCGCGTCGGAACCGCTCCTCGACCCCCTGATCTCGCTCCAGCCACCATTCTGGACCGAGATTTCCGACGTCTACGTCCCGACGTGTCACGGGCCGGTGGTCGACGGGCAGTGCCATGGGACGCTGGACCATCCGCTGGGAACGAACGGCGATGGGGAGGACCTGCTGAAGATCGGTCTGTTCGGGCTCAACACGAGCCTGCGGGTCGCCGTGACGGCGTCGGTGCTCGCAATCGTCCTCGGTATCGTCGTGGGCACCACCGCCGGGTACGTCGGGGGTCTGACCGACGAACTCCTGATGCGGTACGTCGACGTCCAGCGGTCGATTCCCTCGTTTTTCGCGTACGTCCTGTTGATCTTCGTGGTCGGTGTCAGCTACCCACTGATGATTCTCGTCTTCGGGTTACTGTCGTGGGGCAACATTGCACGGCAGGTCAGAAGCGAGGTCGTCCAGCGCCGGGCGGAGCCGTTCGTCAAGGCGGCCGAACTCTCTGGGGCGAGCAGTCACACCGTCGTCTTCCGTCACATCCTGCCGAACGCCTCGAACGCGGTCGTCACTGCCGCCACGGTCCTGTTCGGGAAGTTCGTCATCTACGAGGCCTCCCTCTCCTTTCTCAGCCTGACAGAGACGAACTTCACCTCGCTGGGCAACGAGATCGCGGGCGCAATCGGCCGCGTGAGCGGTGACGTCGCCACGCCCGCCTCGGGACCGGCTTTCGACTGGGGGATGGTTCCCTGGGTCGTCCTCGTCCCGGTCGGCATCCTCTGTTCGCTGTTGCTCGCCGTCGGCGTGCTGAGCGACGGACTCCGGGACATCGCCGACCCACGGAAGTAGACGCGGGCGGTTTGTCAGCTACCCACGAGTAAACTCGTGGGCTTGCCAGTGGGACTCCCGAGTGTCGCGCTCCCGGCTTGAAAGCCCCACGCCCGCTCCTTTCTAAGAGTG
>PXQO01000018.1 GCA_003021285.1 Halobacteriales archaeon QH_2_65_14
CTTCGCGACGCCTTTCAGGAGCGCGACCGGGGCGAACCCGAACGGCGTCATGATGTGGCGCTCCAGTGTCCCCCACTGTACCTCGCTCCCGATGTCGTTGGATATCGACTGGTAGGCACCGACCGAGAGCGTCCACAGGAAGTAGCCGACGATGAGTCCCTCCAGCGAATCGTCCAGCGCCTGGCCGGCCAGCATCCGCCCGCCGAAAAACAGCACGCCGAAGAAAAAAAGCGAGATGATGATGCCGCCGATTGCGTTGGCGGGGTACCGAACGAAGAGGAGAAATTCACGGTACAGGACCGCCTTCGTGAGCTGATAGTAGCCCGCGGATGGGAGGTCTTCACGGGTGGCTGTCCGGGGTGCGCTCACCTGTCGGCCCTCCGTGTGTCCCTGTCGCCCGTTTCGGACCTGTCCCCGGTCGGGACCCTGTCGCCCGCTGGGGACCTGGTGGTCAGGTCCAGAAAGAGGTCCTCCAGGTCCGGTTCGAGAGACAGGAGCCGTTCGGCCGTCACGTCGTGTTCGCGGAGGAGATTCATGACGTCGTACACTTCGTCACCATCCGTCGCCACCTCCACGCGTGCCCCGGGCGACAGCCGCTCGACTGCGGTCACCTCGAAGTGCTCGGTCAGCGCGTCCAGGACCTGCCCGTCGAAGTCGCTACTCACGATTTGAACCCCCGCCATGTCCCCGCTCCGGAGGAGTTCGTCAACGCTATCGTCCGCGACGATCCGACCGTCGGACATGATCAACACGCGGTCACAGACCGTCTCGATGACGTCCATATCGTGGCTGCTGAGAATGACGGTGATGCCCCGTTCGGTCGCAAGCCGGCGGAGTTCCCGCTGGAGGACCTGCCCGCTCTCGACGTCCAGGCCGAGCGTCGGTTCGTCCAGAAAGACGACCTCCGCCCCGCCCGCGAGGACGCTCGCGAGCGACACCTTCTGTTTCATCCCCCGGGAGAGGTCCCGGACGGCTTCGTCGACTTTGTCCGCCAGTTCGAGCTGTTCCAGGAGTCGCTGGTGCTGGTCCGCGACGGCGTCGGGGTCGACGCCGCTTATCGTGGCGAAGTACCTGAGATTCTCGCGGACGGTCAGCCGCCAGTAATCGTTTCGCGCCCCTTCAAGCATCGCGTCGACTTGCGCGTACGCCTCCCGTGGCCGTTCACGCGCGTCCACCCCGGCGAGTTCGACCCGCCCCTCGTCGGGAAGCACCATCCCCAGTATCGACTTGATGAGCGTCGTCTTCCCCGCGCCGTTCGGCCCGAGAAGCCCGACGATGGAGCCACGCTCGATGTCGAAGGAAACGCCGTCGACTGCGGTGACTGTCCCGTCGTCGTCGCCGAACTGCTTGCGGAGTCCCTCGACGGCGACGGCGATTTCGGTCCCCGGGTCGCTCACGTCGTTCCCGTCGGATGTGTCTGGGGGAGTCGGGCGTCCATCCGCGGTATCCGCTGGTGTGGAACCCGACGCTCCCTCCACAGCGTTCCCCTCCAGTGTGGACTCGGCGGCGTCGGATGTCGACCGCGCGTTCCGGTCGCGGCGTGTCACTACCCGATCTGGGGGGCCTGCCCAGCAAAAAATCGTCGCATTCGATTCGATGGCTCACACGTCGAGACGTGCCGCGCCGACGAGCGAGAGCCAGGTTCCCTGCGCGAAGAGAAGTACGCCGTAGATGCCGACCCAGGACGCGATTCCCCCAACCGCGAGGAACAGGGCCGAGTAGACGATCAGTACGATACCCCCGATGAACCGACTCCGCCGGACGACGAGATAGAGTATCCCGTTCCAGAGCGCGAACGCGAACAGCAGGAAGACGATTACGACCCCGGTATCCGGTTGGAGAAATCCGGTCAGGAGGATACCAAGGAACACCAGCCCCTTGAGTGCGCGCCCAGTCCGCTTCCTCAGCAACCCCTCCGGCGTCTCTATCTTCGCTCCCGGCGGAGTCTCCGCTCCGGCGTTCGTTCCCCCGGACGACGCCTGTCTTTCCGGCCGTTCGAGCGTCTCCGTTCCCGTCGTCGTCTGGTCGTGATTCGGTTGGTCTGTCATCGGCTTCTCCTGCCGGTTGGCTTTCACCGTCGGGTCCGGTGTCCCTGGGGTCCGCCCTGCCAAATCGCCCCGTTCGCGCCAGTCGTGACCGGAGCCTTCCGATAGCTCCCTGCGACTATCGAATGTGTGACGAGTATGACGATGCGTTCAGCGTCTAATAAATTTTTATACCGTTGAACCGACGAGTAGGTAAGAGGAACATAGATGGATACTAGCGCTTCGGCGATACGCACGTACAGGCCGGCACCGCTCGCCGTCATTCCGGGGAGTGGCGCGCGGGGATTCCTCCTCGCAGTGGTGTACCTCCCGGTTTCGCTCATCCTGTTCGCGTACCTCAACGAAGCGGCCGAGGGCACGGGCCTCAACCCGACGATGGAGACGGCCGAGGAAGTGATCGGGTACGCTGGTGTCGGCGGCATCGGACTCCTCGCTCCGATACTGGGCAGCCTTCTGCTGGCCTACGTCGGCTACAGCCGGCGGCAGTACGAACTCGGGAACGACGGCATTACGGCACGGCGAGGCATCCTGCTGTCGCGCGAGCGGTTCATTCCCTACGAGGCGATGGAGGAGGTGAAAATCACCCAGTCGAAGATGCAGTCCCTGTACGGCACCGGGACGATCCGCATCATCGACGTCAACCGGGCGGAGGACGACCAGCTCGTGTTGCGGATGAGCTACGTCCGGAACCCCGGGGCAGTGTACACCAACATCCTCCGGAACATCGCGGACGTCACCGGGTCGACAGTCGGCGAACTCCGCCCCGAAGACGTCGACGAACTCCAGGTGCGGGCGGATGACATCTCCCGGCTCGAAGGCGACAGCCTGGCGGCAGGAACCGGCTTCCGGTACCTGATGCCCGACGCAATCCTGCATCCCCGGCCGGCCGCGGCCGCGAAGTACGGGGTCCTCCTCGGGGTCGGCTACTCCCTGCTCGGGAGTATCGTGTTACACTACGGCAAAGGGATCGTCATGTGGGCGCTGCCACTGCCCTCGGAGACGCACTTCTACGCGATGGTCGGCCTCGGTACAGTGGTGTTTACGTTGCTTTTGAGCGCGTGGGCCTACTGGCACTACGACCGGACGCAGTACGAACTCTACGAGGATCACGTCAGGCTCATCCGCGGGGACGAGACGAGTTCGGTGTCGCTCGGGGACGTCGCCGAGATCGAACACGAGACTCAGAACTACGTCGGGTCGGGTGACATCGGCCACCTGACACTGCTCGACGGGGCCGGCGACGAACTCGTCGAGTTCAGGCACATCGGCGACTCCGATGGCGTCCGGGAACAGCTCGAACGGTGGGTGGAAACGGCGACGGAAGCCCCGCCGGAGGCGAACCCGGACCGGCCCGACTGATCCCCACCGGGAACCCCGGCGCGCGGTCCACTCATGGTGGTTGTTGTGACTCGTTTCGGCCCGGCGCGAAAGTATCCCTGTTTCGGCGGCTGAAACGGGCGAGGAGTGGCTCCACGGCGGTAACTAATCACAACAACCACTATCACTGCAGGGACGCCGGAAGGTCGAGTTCGTTCCGGCACTGTCGTCGGGCAGATGCGCAACGCACAAGCACGTTCCTTTCGTGGGAGGGGGCATGGAGACGACACGGCACTTCGTTGCGACGGTGTACGTCGTCAACGACGGCGCGGTCGCCCTGCACGAACACGATAGGCTCGGGATGTGGCTCCCGCCCGGCGGTCACGTCGAGCGCGACGAACTCCCGCACGAGGCGGCAAAGCGGGAGGTGCGCGAGGAACTCGGGCTCGCGGTCGAGTTGGTCGCGCCGGTCGACGACCTCGACTCGCCGACCGCCCGCTCTCTTCCCGAGCCACAGCACTTCCTGCTCGAAGACATCAACGTCCACGACGGCAAGGTGGGACACCAGCACGTCGATTTCGTCTACTACGGGCACGTCGGGAGCCGTGCCGTCGATCCCGCAGACGGTGAGGCCGACGCCGAGGCCTGGGAGTGGTTCACTGCCGAGGAACTCCGCGAGAATCCGGCCACGTTCGAACCCGACGTCGTGGCGGCCGGGGAGCGCGCCATCGAAACTATCGGCGAGCGGTGACGCCGGTAAACTCGAACCGTGCCCCGCCCTCGTTCCCGTCGGTGACGGACACAGACCAGCCGTGTGCGTCGGCGATCCGACGGACGATAGCGAGGCCAAAGCCCGTCCCGTCGTTCGAGCCGGTGTAGCCCTGCTCGAAGACGCGGTCCCGCAGTTCCTCGTCGATGCCCGGCCCGTCGTCTTCGACGTACAGCACGCCGTCCGAGAGACCGACCTCGACGGTGACCCCCTCGCCGCCGTGCTCGGCGGCGTCCTGATGAGCCTGCGAGTCAGGGCTCGTGGAACCGTGTTCCACGGCGTCCGCTGGAGCTTGCGACCGAGGACTTGTTGAGCCGTGCTCAACAGCGTCCTGACGAGCCTGCGAGTCAGGGCTTGTTGAACCATGCTCAACAGCGTTGCGAAACAGGTTCTCGAACAGCTGTGCCATCCGGCCCCTGTCGGCTTCGATGGCGGCGTCGTCGACCACCGTCACCGACGCGTTTTCGTCGGGTACCTGGTCCCAGGACTCGTTTACGATTGTCCCCAGTTTCACCCATTCGACGTCGCCGATTGTCTGGCCCTGTTTCGCAAGCGTGAGTACGTCGTCGATGATCGCTTCCATCCGTTCCAGCGCCTCCATGACCGAGGTGAGGTGTCCTTTCTCGCCGGTTTCTTGCACGTGGCTGGTGTGCATCATCGCGACGCTCAGGGGGTTCCGGAGGTCGTGCGAGACGATTGAGGCGAACTCTTCGAGCTGGTCGTTCTGTCGTTCGAGCTCCTGCTCGCGTTCGAGCCGCTCGAGGACGTCGGCCCCGACGAACAGTCCCATCGACTGGCGCACCGAATCGAGCCGGCGGTCGGTGTTGTCGAACGCCGCCTCGCGTTCGGCCGCCGCCTGAAAGATGCCCCAGTCGCCGAGTGGAACGCTAATTGCCGAGCGGAACTTCGACTGAGCGGGTGCGAATCCGGCCTCGTGCAAGTCGTCGACGACGAGCGTCTCCCCCTCTCGGTACGTCTTGCTCCCCAAGTTGTCCTGGCTGTCGACCGGCACCTCCTCGTAGTAGTCATCGATGGACATGTTCGACCCGACGGCCGTCGGAACCAGTACGTCGTCCTCGACCTCGTCGATGATACAGATGTCGAACGCCAGGATGTCCTCGACGGCCTCGATTGTCATCTCGAAGATTTCCTCGCGGTCGACTGCCGTCTTCATCTCCGTCGCAACCGCGTGTAGCGCCTCGATCTGCCGGCGCTGTCGCTCCTGGGCGGCCTTGCTGTCCCGGAGTTGTTGCTCCCATTCGAACCGTTCGATCATCGTTGCCAGGGGCGCGACGAGCGTCTCGGCGAGCCGCCGGTCGCGGTCGTCGAACGCATCCGGCGAGGTCGACAGTGCCTGAAAGATGCCCCACGAGCCAACCGGGACGGTCACGGCCGAGCGGATATACCCGTGTGTCGGATTCGCCTCGTCCGACGTGGTCATGTCTGCGGTGATGTGTGGCTCTCCGGACTGGTAGACCTGGCCCGAAATCCCTTCATCCGCCGCCATCGGGTTGTCGCCGACCGAGAGCGGTGACTCCGGCGACGTCGCCCGGACCTCGAACAGCCCGTCGTCTACCTTCGAGAGGAGACACCAGTCGAACCCGAGTATCTCGACAGCCGCCTCGGTCACGATGTCAAGCCCCTCGTCCACTGACCCGGCTGCGTACAGTCGGTTTGTCACCCCGTGTAGCTGTTCGAGGATGCGGGCGAACGCTTCGAGGTCGTCCTCCTGGTTCTTGTACTCCGTGACGTCCCACGCGTGGAGCGCGTAGCTCTCGAACGCCGAATCGGTCAAATCGGCACCGGTCACTTCGAGCCACCGGACCGACCCGTCTTCCCCCCGGACTCTGAGGCTTCGCTGCCCGCGCTCCTGGCCCCCTTCGAGTCCAGCCAGAAACTCCCTCAGCCCGTCGACGTCGTCCGAATGTACGAACTGAGTCACTGGCCGGCCTTCCATCCCGCTGTCCCCGTAGCCGAGCCGCCGCCCCAGCGACGGGCTCGCGTACGTCACCTGCCACTCCTCGTCGAGTAGTACCGCGTCACACTCGAGTTCGTCGACGGCCATCTGGAGAGCCTCCCACTGATTGTTGCTTGTCATGCGCTCGGGGTAAAGTAAATACCTGTCGTCAGTATTCCACCCCCACTTATTTAGGGTTTGTTATTTCAACAAAATAGATATTTTTTGAACTCATTTTTTGGTGAGTACAACACACTCGGACCGGGTATTGGACGGCTGTTTGAACCTGTCTGATTCCGGTGGGTTCCGGGTCCAAGCCGGCTATCGAACTGGCGTATGCGCCCGGTTGCAGTCCGATTCGAGGGCCGGAGCGGTTCGCCGGCGGGAGTCGACTCAGGCCTAGGTGCTGCGCTGCCAGGGGAGCCGGTCGCGGGTCGACGCCCGGCGGCGTTCGATGACCGACTCGGCCCAGGAGACGGCGTCGTCGAGCGCCTCGGTCGGGTCCTCCTCGAAGGTGAACTCGCGGATGTGGTCGAGGTCGTCGTCCTCGTGGCCGCCGATCATGTGGGTCGTCTGTCGCTCCCTGCTGGCGGGTACCAGCCGCGCGAGGACGTTGTTGTGTGCCTTGGCGGTTTCGTACTCCGTGAGCCGCCGGGAGGCGTCGCGGTCGACCAGGACGGAGAACTTCGAGAGCATCATGTAGATGGCCGTCCGCTCCTCGTCGGTGCGCCCCTCGACGTCGGGCAGTTCGGTCGCAATGCGCGCCTCGTAGCCGTGTTCGGACAGGACGTCCCGGATCGGTCCGAGGTCGTCTGCGTCCCCGGCGCTGGCCTCGACGAGCAACACCGAGCGGTCGATGGTGTCGAGCACCGTGTCGAGCGCCTCTACGAACTCGGCCAGTTCGTCGCCCTCGGCCCCCAGCGCGTCGAGATAGCCGGCGTCAGCGATGCTCCGGAGCGCCTCGATCTGCGTGCGCAGGTCCTCGCGGTCCTTGGGCTGACCCCAGTACTCCTGCATCTTGGGCCGCTCGTCGATAGGCTCGACCGAGAGCGGTTCACCGGAATGGCGGATAGCTTCCAGCGCCGCCTGGGCACTCTCGACGGTCGAGAAGTACGTGATGTCCTCCTCGACGCAGATTTCGAGCACGTCGCGGTCCCGCGAGAGGACGAGGTCGACCTCGCCGTCGCGCAGCGCCGCCGCGAGCGCGTCCCTGTCGGCATAGTCGTCGAACTCCCGCACGCCGAAGAACTCGCCGTAGCCCACGACGGGCAGGTCGACGATTGCCGTCCCTTCGAGGGGAATCTCGTTGTCCCTGGCCATCTGGGCTTTCCCGTAGGCTTTGCCGAACGTCTCGGCGGTGCCCATCACCTCGCCGGTGGATTTCATCTCCGGTCCGAGGCGCGGGTCGCTCCCCGGCAGGCGGTCGAAGGGCAGGACGACGTCTTTCACGCTGACGTGGTCGGGAATCTGCTCCTCGTAGTCGAGTTCCTCCAGGGTGGCACCGGCCATCACCTTCGCCGCGATCTTGGCGATGGGAACGCCCGTCGCCTTGGAGACGAACGGCACGGTCCGCGAGGAGCGCGGGTTCGCCTCCAGGACGTACACCTCGCCGTCCTTGACCGCTAGCTGGACGTTCAACAGCCCCACGGTGTCGAGTTCGGTCGCGATTTCCTCGACGACCTCGCGGACGCGGCGGTTCACGTCCCGGCCGAGCGACCGCGGAGGAATCATGCAGGCCGAATCACCGGAGTGGACGCCCGCGGTCTCGATGTGTTCCATCACGCCGCCGATGAGGACGGTTTCGCCGTCCGAGACCGCGTCGACGTCGAGTTCGACGGCGTCGGCGAGGAACTCGTCGATGAGGATGGGCTTCTCGGGCGAGACCCTGACCGCCTCCTCGATGTACGTTTCGAGGTCGTCGTCGTTGTAGACGACCTCCATCGCGCGGCCGCCGAGGACATAGGAGGGGCGCACCAGCACGGGGTAGCCGATGTCGTGGGCCAGACCGAGCGCCTCCTCCTTGCTCGTCGCGGTCGCGCCCTCGGCCTGTGCGATGCCGAGGTCGTCCATCAGCCTGTTGAACCGGTCGCGGTCCTCCGCGAGGTCCATCGCGTCGACCGACGTCCCGAGAATCTCGCAGTCGAGGCCGCGGCGGTCGAGTTCCGCCGCCAGGGGGCGGCCGATGTCCACGGAGGTCTGGCCGCCGAACTGGACCATCACTGCCGAGGAGGTCGCCTCGACGACGTCGGC
>PXQO01000013.1:0-2639 GCA_003021285.1 Halobacteriales archaeon QH_2_65_14
CAGAATCAGACCAGTCGCGACTGGTCCCGAACACGTCGTTCAGTCGGCCCACCGCTGAGATGCGGTAGTTCGGGACCCCACCTCATACGGGTTCTTGTCGCGATGGACCGGGACGGCTCGACCCCGGGGTCGGCGCTATCCGGAAATAATCGACAGTAATCCGTATCAGCGGTCCGCGCCGTCGCGCAGGTCTTCGTACATGTCGACGAACGACGCCTCGCAGGACTCGCAACAGAAGTGGTACGTCTCGCCGTCTAGTTCGCGGGTCTCGCCCTCGGCGGTGACGGTGTTGCCGCACTCGTCGCAGGTCAGCGCCAGTTCCGCGTCGCCGACCGACGGACTCCACGACCGGTCGGCCAGCAGCGACACGTCGTACCCCCGAACGTCGTCCATCACCAGCGCCGATTCGAGCAGCGAGAGCACGTCTCCCTGCTCGACGGTGGTAGTGAAGACCACCTCCTCCTCGGCGGTCGTGAAGACGTGTTCGACGGGGTCTGCCTCGGAGAGGGACTCGCTCGCGGCCGTCGCGGCCTCCGGCGTCAGTGTCACCGTCACGAGCACCGGGACGCCCGCACGGAGTTTCGACCGGTCGACGTCGACGGTGAACCCCCTGATCACGCCGATGTCTTCGAGGCGGTCGACGCGGTCGGCGACGGCCGGCGGGGAAAGGTCGACGACGTCCGCGATGTCACGCCACGACCGTCGGGCGTCGTCGAGCAGGAGCCCGAGGATCCGCCGGTCCGTGTCGTCGAGGTCGTGCATACACCGTCTGAGGTGTTCGGGTCAGAACTGGTTTCCGGTCCGAATCGGTGGAGCGGTTCCCGAGAGACAGCGAGGGAGAGGGGATCTCAGGCGGCTTCGGTGGCGTTCTCGGTCGATCCGTCGGTCGCGTCGACGAATATCGTCCGCGCGACGGCGTCCGGGATCGAAACGGTCCCCTCGCCGTCCGCGAGCGCGACGCTCACCACCCCGATAGGCGCTACCTCTTCGACGACGAGCTCTGTCCCGGGGACGATCCCGGCGTCGTCGAGGTACGCGAGTTCCTCGGGGTCGCGGTCGCTGACCCGCTGGACGACGATCCGGTCGCCTTCGGTCGCTTCCACGAGCGTCGTTCCGGCCGTCTCGTCGACCGGGTCGAGCGCGTCCGTCGGGATGGGGTCGCCGTGCGGGTCCACGGCGGGGTCGTCCAGCATCTCGGCCACGCGGCGCTCGAACTCCTCGCTGATGTGGTGTTCGAGCCTGTCGGCCTCGTCGTGGACCTCGGCCCAGTCGTAGCCGAGATGTTCGGCGAGATACGTTTCGAGGAGTCGATGGTGGCGCAGCACTTCGAGCGCGACAGTCTCGCCTTCGGGGGTCAACTCCACGCCGCTGTACTTCTCGCGCTCGACCAGTTCGCGCTCCGCGAGTTTCTCCATCATGCTCGTCACCGTCGGCGGCGTCACGTCCAGATACTCGGCGATGCTCGACGTGGAGACCGGCTCCCCCTCCGTCTCCTTGAGTTCGTAGATCGCCTTGAGGTAGTCCTCCATCTTCGCGCTCAGCATCCCCGGTCCTCCGTCCTCGCGCTCGACATACCTCACCTAGAGAGCGTCTAAATGAAAAGGATGCCGACCGTTCCGGACGGATGGAAGCTGTCTCCCTGTCCACCCGAGGGTCCGAGCAGTGACAGGTGTGCCGAAGGCTTTTCATCCGGATGGGTCTATCTAGGCGTATGAGAGACGACGAGCGGGACGATCCATTCGACGATTTCATCAGCGAGATCGAACGGATGATGAACGAGATGATGAGCGGGAACGCCGATTTCCACTTCGAGGGGCGCTCGGGCGACGGACCGTCGGCCGGGCACGACGTGCACATGGACATCCACGAGACCGACGGCAAACTGCGCGTCGTCGCGGACATTCCCGGCGTCAACAAGGACGCTATCGACCTCAAGTGTGACGGCCAGACCCTCTACCTGACCGCATCGAGCGACGACCGCGAGTACCGCGAGCGGGTCTCGCTTCCCTCGCCGGTCGACGAACACTCCGCGAGTGCAACCTACAACAACGGCGTTCTCGAAGTCGTCTTCGAACGCGCCAGCGACTCCACGAGTATCGACCTCTGACGTTCGACTGCGATAATCCCCCGCAATATCGAGGTGGCAAACTGGTATCCAGCGGGTCCGTTCTCCCCGCCACGGGAGTTACCAGCCGACTACCGACAGGTTCCACGGACTTCACAGGTGGCCAAGGGCCGTCACGCGAGGATGTCCGCAATACGGCGCGGTTCGCCGGACAGCGCGGGTTCTTCCTCGATGATCTTGAGCACCTCGTGGTCGGTCACCTCCGGGTACTCCTTGCCGATGGCTTCCTCGACCAGCGACTTCTCGAGGCGGAACTCCGTCCCCTCGTAGACGACGTCGATGCCGTGTTCGTCGAAAGAAAGCGCTGTCATGACCGCCTGTAGGTATGAGGAGAATAAAAATCCCTGGCTACCCGGAGCCGAAACGACGCGTCGATGGCACAGATAGCGCTGGCGTGGCTGTTGTACGAGGAGTGATACGGACGTTCGTGACTATTTTCGGCCTGACCCGAAATTATCGCCTGTTTCGGCCCCTGTAACGGGATATGTGTGACTGCATGGCGGTAAAGAATCAC
>PXQO01000013.1:2655-11825 GCA_003021285.1 Halobacteriales archaeon QH_2_65_14
ACGAGCCAGTTCCGGTCAGCGGCCACGAGTGAACGGATGAGCGGGCAGTTGACCTGGCGCGACCCCGAGACCACGCGCGAGATGTTCGCCCAGACGCGGGTAGGATACCAATACTGGTGGATACGTACACCCCACAGACTCTGATTTCCAGCGTTGCAGTGGCTCGTATCGACATCCAGCGGTCGAGCCTGCCGGTGTTTGCAAGTAAGTGAATAAGAAAAGGCTTATTCAGTCCCCTCTCAGAAGCAACCCCATGGGACGGATCGATGTCGAGAAAGTACCTTACGAGGACTACTCTAACCGCGAGCTGGCGATGATACCGCTGGCAGTCCTCGCTCTTGCCCTCGCGATTATTGTTATTGCGTACGTCGTGACGGGAACACCGGTGGCATTGGGGTTCGACTTCACCGGCGGCACGGAAATCCAGTTCACGGCCGAGGACGCCTCGACCGACGAGGTCCGTGATCTGTTGTCTGGGGTCGAAACCGAGAGCATCCGGGCGGTCGGATTCGGCGACGACTACGAAGTCGCGACGCAACTGGAAGACACGGAAGAGATAGAGCAACTGATCAGAGAGGAGTACGGCGAGGACTCGATACAGTCGGTCCAGACGCGCTCGGCCGAGTTCGGCTCCGACACCCAGACCGAGGCGCTTCTGGGGGTCATTGCGGCGTTCGTCGGCATGAGCATCCTCGTCGCGCTGATGTTCCGGACGTTTATCCCGAGCATCGCCGTCATCGTCTCGGCGTTCTCGGACATCGTGGTCCCGGTCGCACTGATGAACGTCCTGGGTATCGAACTCACGCTCGGGGCCGTGGCCGCGCTGCTGATGATTATCGGGTATAGCGTGGACTCGGACATCCTGTTGAACAATCACATTTTGCGGCGACACGGCGGGTTCTACGAGAGCGCGTACCGCGCGATGCGGACGGGTATCTCGATGACGCTGACCTCCATCGCGGCGATGGTGACGATGTTCCTGGTGTCCTGGCAGTTCAACATCGATCTGTTGCCTGACGTCGCGCTCATCCTCGTGTTCGGACTGACTGCCGACCTGATGAACACCTACCTGCTCAACATGAGCCTGCTTCGCTGGTACAAGTACGAGGGGGTCACGCGATGATAGACATCCGCGACAACTGGCGGGTACTGTTGCTGGTCGCGCTGTGTATCGTCGCGGCCCTCGCACTGTTCGGACCGCTCGGGGCCGACGACGACAGCGTGGGGCTCAACGACTCCGAACAGCAGTTCTCGGACCCGACGAACCTGCAGTACGGGCTCGACCTCTCCGGCGGAACGCGGGTCAGGGGACAGCTCGTCGGCATGACCGCCGAGGACGTCCAGATGCCCCCGGGGGAGACACGGAACGTCGAATTAACTATCGCCGACGAACTCGGACTCGACAGCATCGACGTGACGGTGCGCGAGCGAAGTGCCGAACGGGCGGACATCGAGGTGTTCCGCGAACCGCCCAACGTTACCCGAAGCGAGTTCGCCGACGCACTCGATACGGCCGGCATCGACGTCACGGAAGAGGACATCCGGCTCGGCGTCACGAGCGACACGCGCGATACCGCCGTCAACACGCTGAGCGACCGGATCGACCAGACCGGACTCTCCGGAGCGAGCGTCACGACGGTGAGTGCTGCCACCGGCGGGAACTTCATCGTCGTCGAGGTGCCCGGCGAGGACCGCGAGTACGTCCGGGGCCTCATCGAGGAGGAAGGTCGCGTCCAGCTCATGGCCGGCTACCCGGCCGAAACCGAGAACGGCACCGAACTCGTCGTCGAGGAGGCGCTGACCCAGGAGGACATCAGCGACATCGCCGGCGCGGAACCGGCGGACAGATTAGGCCCCCCCCGCGTTCCGGTGACGCTCGACCCCGAACCCGGCGAGCGGTTCGCCCAGCTGATGCGGGAGGGTGGCTTCACCGGTGAGGGCATCGGTCGGTGTGACTTCAACGCCTCGGTCCACGACGGGCCACGCGAGGGACAGTGGTGTCTCTACACCGTCGTCGACGGCGAGTTCGTCTACGGCGCGAGCATGAGTACCGACCTGGCCGAGGGTATCAACAGCGGCGGGTTCGAGACCAACCCCACCTTCGAGATGCAGACCGGCTCCTTCGAGGAGGCCCAGCAGCTCGAAGTCAACCTCCGGGCCGGCGCACTCCCCACGGAGCTGAAAATCGAGACGGCGAGTTTCATCTCGCCGAGTCTCGCCCAGCTGTTCAAGCCCCTCGCGCTCGCAACCGGCATCGCCGCCTGGATTGCCGTCGCAATCGTCGTCTACGTCTGGTACCGTGACGTCCGCGTCGCCATCCCGATGTTTCTCACGGCCACCAGCGAGGTGTTCCTCCTGCTGGGCTTCGCCGCCGCCATCGGAATGGCGCTGGACCTCTCGCACATCGCCGGCTTCATCGCCGTCATCGGGACCGGGTTGGACGACCTGATAATCATGGCCGACGAAATCTTACAACGGAGGGATGAAGTCAAGACCGGACGCGTGTTCCGGAGCCGGTTCCGGAAGGCGTTCTGGATTATCGGCATGGCCGCCGCCACGACGATCATCGCCATGAGCCCGCTCGCCGTCCTCAGTCTCGGCGAACTCCAGGGCTTCGCTATCGTCACCATCGTCGGCGTCCTCATCGGGGTCGGTATCACCCGGCCCGCGTACGGTGACGTGCTCCGCACGCTGATGCTCGACGACGTCAAGCGGAAGTGACTCGGCTTCCCTGATTTTTCGGGAGTGTGACCAGGAGTGTGAATGTGTCTCGCTGGCTCTCTAGGCTGTGAAGACGAAGTCGCTAGAACCAACTCACTCTTGAAAGCCCCCGCTGGCTCTCTAGGCTGTAAGGGCGAAGTCGCTAGAACCAACTCACTCTTGAAAGCCCCCGCTGGCTCGACTCGGGGGCCTCTCACGGCTCGCTTCGCTCTTGCGGTTCCCTTCGGTCACCGCGCGAGCAGGTGGAGCGCTCGCGGTGCTCCCGCTCCCGCTCGCCGTTCGAGCAAGCCCACCTCCCCAGCCGATTCGCTCACTCTCTCCGGTCGTTCGCTCATCCCTCGCACGATGCTGTCGCGGCAAAATCGCCGCGACAGCGCGCGCCACGTTGAAGGGTTAAACTGCGCGTTTAAGTCTTCTCCGGCGGGAGTAAAATGCGCGTTTAAGTCTTCTCCGGCGGGAGTAAAATGCGCGTTTAAGTCTTCTCCGGCAGGAGTAAAATGCGCGTTTAAGTCCTCCTCGGGGACTAAAATGTGCATTTTACTTCTGGGGATGGCGGGCGGCTGAAACGGGCGAGGAGTGACTCCACGGCAGTAACTAATCACAACAACCACTATCAGGGTCCGGAGCGAGCTACGGCGAGTAATCGAGAGCCGTCAATCGAGAAGCGTCCCGAACCGGTCGAGATTGCCGTCCATCCGGGCGAGCAGGTCGCGGACGAACTCCTGTTGCTGGCGGTCGACGACGGCGTGGACCATTCCTTCGCCGGGCTGTCCGTAGACGATAGATGCCCCCTCGGGCGCGACGAGAATCGCCGGGAGCGTCGCCAGGTCCTCCTCGCCGTCGACCTGGAGCAACGTCGCGGTCGTCTCCGCCTCTCGAACTGCCCGCGTCAGCGCGGAGAGCAGTTCCGCGGTCAGCGTCGCCGGGGGGTTCTCGACTGTCACCCGGCGGTCGAACCCGTCGAAGGTCTCGATGGTTCCTGCGACCTCTTCGTCGACCGCGTCGCGTTCGGTCCGCTCGTCGACGAGCGCGACTGCGGGCGTGTATCCGGCCTCGATGAGGTGGTAAGTCACTACGTCGCCGACGGCGACGAGCGGGGGTGAGGCCTCCGCGAGCAGTTCGTCGGCGTCGGTGAAAATCGGGCCGAGCGGCTCCTTGAGTTCAGAGCGGAGCCGTTTCGGCAGTTCGACGACCACCTCGGGCACGCTATCGCACCTTCAGCGCGTACGTACCGGGTTCGGTGACGTCCATCTCCTCGGCAATCTGGCTCTTCTCGGGGTGGCTGATGACGACGTAGCCCGCCCAGTCCTCGGTCAGCGAGGTCGACCCACAGGAGATGCAGGCCTCGATCTCCTCGCTCTCCTGGACGCGATGGCAGTCACGACAGACGAGTCGGTCGGCCATCAGTTCTCACCCGCTTCGGCCTCGGCCTTGCGCTTCTCGCGCTCCTCTTTCAGCCAGCCGTGCTTGCCGAGTCCCACCTGCTTCGCCGTCAGGCCGATCTTCGAGTCCCGCGGGTTGCGCTCGTCGATGCTCTTCGTGACGATCCGTGCGCGAACGGCGTCGCCGGTGCCCAGCGTGCGGTTGGACTCCCGCGAGGCGAGTTGCTGGTTCTCCTCGTCGAAGGCGAGATACTCGTCGGATATCTGGGAGACGTGCAGGAGTCCGTCCACGGGACCGATCCCGACGAACGCGCCGAAGCTGACGACCTCGACGATTTCGCCGTCGACGACCTCCTGCATCTGGGGGTCGAACGTGAGCGCGTCGAACTCCGCCTCGTAGTAGACGCCGGGTTCGTTGGGCAGGACCGCACCGTCCCCGATCTCGTGGACGTCGATGACCGAGACGACCGAGCCGACGTCCTCGTCGACTCGCCCTTCGAGTTTGTCCTGCAGTAGTTTCTTCACGAGGTCCGGCGTGACATCCGCCAGATGCTTCGGTGGTACCTCGACCGTGTCGCGTAGTGTGACCCTCTTGTACATACTATGGTTGATTGATAGTCAGTTTGGACCCCCCACGTAAACTAATTACTGATACGCCCGCTTCGAGCAGACGTTCGCGGAGTGGCCTGTCGTTCGTGACGACGTGTGTCACGTCGTCGGCCTGTGCGAGTTCGAACACCGCGTCGTCGGCGTACGCGGCGTCGGTCTCCCGGTGGTGACAGCGCTCGGCCAGGTCGAGTCCGACGCTCGCCGCGGTCGCTTCCTCGCCCGCGCCGCCGGCGAGTTTTTCGAGTTCCGCGAGGGCCGCCTCGGGCACGACCAACTCGGGCCTGTCGAGTAGTCGGTCGAGTTCGTCGAACAGCCTGACGTTACATTCGACGGGCATCATGAGTGCGTTCGTATCGAGGACGACTGTCACTGTAGGGTTCCGTAGCCGATGAGCCGCCAGCGCGCGCCGACCCGGCGGTTGATTGCGATCTTTACGCCTGCCTCGGCACAGACCGGCCGCTTGAGCGTCACGTCACACTCGCCGCCCCGGGCGCTGGTGACCGAACCGACCGTGGTCGCCGTCCCGATGGTGAGCATGAGCGGTTCGCCGGTCGATATCTCCTCGATTTCGCCACCTTCGCCCTCGCTGCCGACGATGCGGTCCAGCAGGTTCACTTCCATCGTGAACTCCTCGTGAACTGGCGGGAGCGTGCCGGGGGGACCGGCGATCCGACCGGCCAGTGCGTCACCCTTCGTGATTGCCGGATCCAGCCCGGTGCCGACGCCGAGCAGGCCGCCCGGCGTGGCCTCCTCGACGGCCTCGCCGCCAGACTGGAGCGACCTGATCTCGGTCTCGACGGGTCGCCACTCGGTCTGTCCGCCCTCCTCGACTTCGCGGCCAGGCCGGAGTTCCAGCGTGTCACCCGTCGTGAGTTTGCCCGCCGAGAGCGTCCCGCCGAGGACGCCGCCGGTCAACGAGTCCCAGGTCGTCCCCGGGCGGTTGATGTCGAAGCTCCTGGCGACGAGCATCTCCGCGTCCGCGTCCGGGTCGCGCTCGGGCGTGGGAATCTCCTCCTCGATGGCCTGGATGAGCAGGTCCATGTTGACCTCCTGTTGGGCGCTGATCGGGACGATGGGTGCGCCCTCGGCGACCGTTCCCTCGACGAACTTCTGGATGGCCCGGTAGTTCTCGCGGGCCTGCTCGCGGTCGACGAGGTCGATCTTGTTCTGGGCGACGACGATGTTGTCGATGCCGATGATGTCCAGCGCCATCAGGTGCTCTTCGGTCTGTGCCTGCGGGACGGACTCGCTGGCCGAGACCACCAGCACCGCGCCGTCCATGATCGAGGCACCGGATAGCATCGTCGCCATCAGCGTCTCGTGGCCCGGCGCGTCGACGAACGAGACCGTTCGCAGCGGCTCGCTCTCCGAGCCGTCCGGACACTCCTCGTCGACCGTGTACCGGTCCGGTTCCGGGTCGTCCGGGCACTGCCTGAACGTCGCGTCGGCGTAGCCCAGCCGGATGGAGATGCCGCGTTTCATCTCCTCGGAGTGCTGGTCCGTCCACTGGCCCGACAGGGCCTGGACCAGCGTCGTCTTTCCGTGGTCGACGTGTCCAACTAGCCCGATGTTTACCTCCGGTTGCTTGTTCGCTGTCATCTCGGGAGTAATATGGTGGAGTTTCGCTCTCTCGGAGTGATAAACCTACTGTTTCGACATTCCGCCGGCGACTGGCCCGTCCGATCAGGCCCTGTGGTCCCGGTCCGGGCCGGGGGATTTCCCGTCGTGGCGGCTCTCGTAGAGGCGCTCGGCGTCGAACAGGCGGATGAAGGCGTCGGGAGTGCGGATGCTGACTGCCATGTGAGGTTGCACCGTGAGGTTCGCGCCGGCACTGGTCAGCCCCTCGTCGAACGTGAGCAGGTGTGCGGCGTTCCCCTGGTACGCGGAGGCGAGTGCGGGATGGTCGCCCGCCGGATGGTCGACCGCGAACCGCTCGTCGGCAATCCGGTCGGACCAGTCGTCGGCGAGGCTGTCGTCCGCCAGGCACCCGATGACGGCACGGGCGTCCGCCAGCAGCGCGTCGCTTGCGACCAGGTCCATCCAGGAGTGACGGCGCACGCAGTCGAGCGCCTCCCGCGCCGGGCCGCCGACGAGCAGGTCCGCCGCGAGCACGTCCGCATCCGCGACGACCCGCGACGGATCGACCCCCTCGTCAGCGCTCACTCCACTTCACCGTCCTCGTCGCCCTCGCTTGTGTCTGTGTCGCCCCGCTCCTCGGTTCCCCGGGCGCGATGGGTGGCGAGCGCAGTCCGTATCTCGTCGACGGTAATCTCGTACGCCTCGGCGCGGGAGAAAAGCCTTTCCCACGTCGTGCCCTCGGCTGTCATCTCTCAGGGGTAGGCAGAGACGGCACAAAAAGGGCCTGAAAGCGGGCAAGTCACACACCTGTCTGACGGGCGTTTAAGTGATATCGACGGATAGGTCCGGATGGGCGCGCACCGACGGCCTCACATCCACACCCACAACTCCCATCCTCCCACGGCGCGCCCGGGCTACCTGAACTCTCTTTCCCTTTTCGTGCCCCCCGGTTCCGAGCGCGACCGTGGCCAGAGGGCGGTGACGGAACCGATTGGCTCGAATCCCTCGACCGCGAGAAAAAGGCTTTACCGGCCCCACTGCGTACCCGGGAGCAAATGGTACTGGACAATCTCGGCAGTTCGCTCCGGAGCACGCTCAACGACCTCCGGGGCAAATCCCGCATCTCCGAGGAGGACGTCGAAGGCGTCGTCAAGGAGATACAGCGGTCGCTCATCCAGGCCGACGTCGACATCGCCCTGGTCCAGGAGCTTTCGGACAACATCAAGACCCGGGCGCTGGAGGAGGAACCGCCTGCGGGCACGTCGGCGCGCGACTGGGTGCTTCGCATCGTCTACGAGGAACTGGTCGGCCTGCTCGGGATGGGCGACATCGAGCAACTCGCCGAGCGCGTCGAGCGCGCGATGGAGGAGGCCCAGGAGGAAGACGAGGAGTGGGACCCCGAGGACAGGCAAAGCAGATGGCCGAGAACGCCGAGGTCGACTTCTATGGCGGCCCCGACGAGGACGACCCCGTCACGATTGCGACCGAAGGGCTGGAAGCGACGGCCGACGCCGACGTCCGCATCGTCGACACCGCCGGCCGCGATGGCCTCAACGAGGAACTCATCGAACAGATCGAGCGCATCGAGCGGGCGGTCGACCCCGAGCGCAACCTGCTCGTACTCGACGCCGCGATGGGCCAGAGCGCGAAAGACCAGGCCCAGGAGTTCGAGGACTCCATCGGCATCGACGGCGTCGTCATCACGAAGTTAGACGGGACCGCGAAGGGTGGCGGCGCGCTCGCGGCGGTCAACGAGACCGACTCGACCATCGCCTTCCTCGGGACCGGCGAGACGGTCAAGGACATCGAGCGGTTCGAGTCGTCGAGTTTCGTCTCGCGCCTGCTCGGGATGGGCGACATCGAGCAACTCGCCGAGCGCGTCGAGCGCGCGATGGAGGAGGCCCAGGAGGAAGACGAGGAGTGGGACCCCGAGGACATGCTGGAGGGGAACTTCACCCTCAAGGACATGAAAAAGCAGATGGAGGCGATGAACCGGATGGGCCCGCTCGACCAGGTGATGGACATGATTCCGGGGCTGGGCGGCGGAATGATGGACCAGCTTCCCGACGACGCGATGGACATGACCGAGGAGCGCATGCGGGATTTCGAGGTCATCATGGACTCGATGACCGAAGAGGAAATGGAGAACCCTCGCATCGTCGGCGCGGGCCGGACGAAACGCATCGCCCGTGGCTCGGGCAAGCCCGAGGACCGCATCCGCGAACTCCTCCAGCAACACAAGATGATGGACCGGACGCTCAGCCAGTTCCAGGGCATGGGTGACGCCGACATGGAGCGGATGATGAAGCAGATGCAGGGCGGCGGACCAGGCGGTGGCGGCCCCGGCGGCGGCATGGGTGGCATGGGGGGCGGCGACAACCCCTTCGGCGACTGAAATCCGTAATCCTATATCAAGTGACACGAAGCCGGTCAATCATACGCAGATTTAACACCGACGGCAAACGCACTGAAATACAATGGCTGAAGATCTCGATCTTCATGAGTTTGTTCCCGAAAGCTGTGAGAATCTTCTCGACCAATCAGACCGTGATCTAAAATCGAAGCTGCCTGCGCTCGCCCGCGATAAGGGGCGGATGGGTAAGATAGAGAAGGCGGTGAAGTCTCTCCCTTCACAGCACGAATTACATCTCGGTGATGCACGTGATCTTTCGATGATCGACGAGGGGAGCATCGAGCTTGTCGTGACTTCCCCTCCGTATTTTGACATCAAAGATTACGAAAATGGCACAGGAGCAGAGAATCAACTGGGGAATATTGAAGACTACGAGCAGTTTAATAGGGAGATCGATGAGGTTTGGAGACAGTGTTACAACAAGCTTGTCCCTGGCGGTCGAATGTGTGTCGTCGTCGGTGACGTGC
>PXQO01000014.1 GCA_003021285.1 Halobacteriales archaeon QH_2_65_14
GGCTCGGTCATACGAACCTGTGACTAACGCTGTCCACCTGTGGGGCTTGCGGATAGTAACTGGATAGAAATCCTGTCTGTCGATAAACTTCGATGGTAGAAACTCGGTAACAAAACAGGTCGGTCGAGAGAGTTCGCACTGATGGCCGATGACATCTCGTTCAGGGAAAAACTGAAAGCGTTCTATCTGATTGCGACGTTCCGGCCGAAGTTGACCGTAGGAATCGTCGTATTCGGAGTCTCTACAGCAGTGTTCTCGGGAATCGGCGTGACGTTCATCGTACCGTTAGTCGAAGTCGCCCGGTCGTCCGGCGCTCCCCCGGAGGATGGACTCGTCGGGACGTTCGTGACGGCCTACGACCTGCTGGGGGTTCCGTTCACGCTCGGAACAATCGTCGTCGGTCTGACTGTGGTCCTCGCCATCCAGAATCTCGCGGCGTTTCTGACCGAGTGGGCGCGGGCTTACCTGCGGATCACCTACGTCAGGGACCTCCAGTCACGTAGCTTCACCACCGCGCTCGACGCCCGGATTGCATACTTCGATACCGAAGGGTCGGACGACATTCTCAACGCTATCGTCACCCAGGCTACCCACGCCGGTGAGGGCATCCAGGCGTTCGCAATCGTCTTCCAGTCCGCGCTTCTCATCCTGGTGTACCTGGCAGTCGCGTTCGCCCTGGCCCCGGTTTTGACGACCGTTTCGTTGGCCCTGCTCGGCGTGCTGACGTTCGTGCTGCGCAACTCGGTCGAATCCGGGTACGCGATTGGCGACCGAGTCGCGGAGGCAAACGAGAGAATCCAGCAAACTGCACAGGCCGGGACGCAGGGCATCCGCGAGGTCCGGATGCTCGGATACGACGACACCCTCCTCGAACAGTTCCGGGATGGGCTGTCACAGTATGTCGACTCCTCAGTCCGTGTCAAGCGAAACGAGGCACTGATCGGCAACGGGTACAATTTCCTGGTTGCAGTCCTCATTTTCGCCCTCATCTACGTCGCCATCAGGTTCACGAACATGTCGCTCGGCGCGCTGGGGGCGTTCCTGTTCGCAATGTTCAAACTCGGTCCGGTCGCGAGCAACGCGAACAGCCGCTACTACCAGCTCGAAGGAATGCTTCCGCACCTCGTCAGGACCGAGGAGTTCATCGACACCCTGGAGGACAACCGGGATATCGAGGGCGGCGAAACGTCGGCACCCAGCGATCCCTCGCCGATCCTGTTCGACGATGTCACCTTCTCCTACGACGGCAGCGAGGCAGTCCTGTCGGACGTCTCGTTCAGGGTCGATGGGGGCGATTTCGTCGCACTCGTGGGAAAATCTGGGGCGGGGAAATCGACAATCGTGTCGCTGATCGCGCGGCTGTACGTGCCCGACTCAGGCACCATCACGGCCGCGTGGACGCCAATCGAGGAGTACGACGTCGACGAGTGGCGCTCCCGGATCGCGTTCGTCCGCCAGGACCCGTTCATCTTCAACGCCTCCCTCGCGGAGAATCTGCGGATGGCTAACCCCGATGCCACCCGACGGGAAATGGAACGGGTCTGCGAGATTGCCCAGGTCACGGAGTTCCTCGACGACCTGCCCGACGGGTTCGAGACCCAACTCGGGGACGACGGCGTCCGGCTCTCGGGCGGCCAGCGCCAGCGCGTCGCGCTTGCTCGCGGCCTGCTTGAAGACGCTGCCATCCTGTTGCTCGACGAAGCGACGAGCGACCTCGATACGCATATCGAGAAACGGGTCCAGCGGAACATCGAATCGATGGATCGCGATTTCACGATTGTCGCGATTGCCCATCGCCTCTCGACGGTCACCGAAGCAGACCGCATCCTGACCCTCGAAAACGGGGAGATCATCGAACGGGGCGAGCACGACACGCTACTCGAGGAAGGTGGCAAATACGCCGAACTCTACTCCGCGCAGTAGTGGGGTGTGTGACTACAGGATACGACAGTTCGGCTGTCTCCCGGTGAACGGAAGCAGGAAGTAACACCACTTGCCGGAAGTTCCTCCCTTCTACCCGCTGGTTCCCCCCTTGACTCGCCTGGCAGCAGTCACTCCCGGTCGACCGAACAGCGACGCGACTGTCTTCAGCGCCATCGGAACTCGTTCCTCGCTGGCGTAGTACGTCGATTTCAGATAACAGCTGATCGCGTTCGTCGACCACGGGCGTTTCTGTAACCACGTGTCGCCCTGTCGTGCGTACCACTCGGCGAGGAGACTCCGCCGGATTTCGGGGTACTGGTCGTAGAGGTCGCGCTGGTTGCGCACGACCCGCTTTACTTCCTCGAACCGCTTCAGACCGACCCACTTGCTGCTCTCCTCCCGCCGGTAGAGTGCCAGACACTCGTCGACGTAGTCGAACTGCGTTCGCAGCGCAAGTTCGATTTTCAGGTCCGTATCGCCGGCGTAGTCGGCTAACGGCAGGCAGTCCAGGATAACGTCGCGCTCGATGAGCATCGACCCCGTCCACGCGGGAAACGCCCGGAACCCCAGTGCATGTTCCAGTATGTCTCCGGATACCTCGGGGTTTGGCTCGTAGCATCCCTCGTCGCCCCAGATGACTCCACAGTATGCGACGCCTACGTCCGGGTTCTTCTGCAGAACCTCGGCGGTTTTCCGCAACTTCCCTTCCAGGAAATAGTCGTCGTCGTCGAGTAGCTGGATGTACTCACCGGTCGAGGCCCTGATGCCTCTCGTATACGCCGCGGCCCATCCCCCCTCCTCGTCCATGACAATCGCCTGGGCGTCGTCGTAGTCGCTTAGTACAGGTTCGGCATGATGCTCCCCCGAATCGTCGACGACTATGAGTTCGACGGGGTCGTACTCCTGGTCGAGGACGCTCTCGATTGCCTCCCGCAACAGGTCGTTGCGGTAATATGTGGAAATGATTACGGATATCTTCGGGTTCATGCCAGTTTCTCGCTCCTACCCTCAGCTATGGGAACACACGTCTTTGTTAAGGGGTTGCTGTGAGAGGTATCGGAGTCTGCTACTCGATACCTTATCATATCCCTACGTGCGAACCCGAGTACCGAATGGAAGGGCCCGGAATCCCAGTCGTCGCCACAGCCCCTTAGTGTACCCGCCGCGAAACGTATCGAGATGGGTGATTCTCAGCCGACCCGACAGGAAGTGCCCGAACTGGTGGCCGCAGAGCGCGAGGGGTCGGTCGATTTGCAGGTCGATGTCGGGGTGCTCGTCGCCCACGCGCCCGGGACCGACCCCGGCCGACTCGGAAGGTTCGCCACGCGGACGGCCGAGGACGCAGTCGACGAACTGGCGTCGGCCACGGACGTCACCTGGCGGTTCTATCTCGAGGACGCCACACGGCTCGCCGACCACGACCGGCGTCGACCGTCGGAGTTTCTCGACCGTGCCACACACCGGATGGCCCAGGGACCCTACGACATGGTCATCGTCGTAACAGACGTCCCCCTGGTATCGAGCAGGGAGCGGTTCGTCCCGGGTCTGGCGTCCCCGCTCTCGCGCGTGGCCGTCGTCTCGACCCGGCACCTCCGAAGCGGGGCCCGCGGCCAGCCCCAACGCCCGCTCGACCACGAGGCAGTCCGCTGGAACGGGGCGACGCTGCTGGTCCATCTGGTCGGCCACGTGTTGGGCGCTCGTCACCGCGACGCCGATAGCGGCGTCATGGAGCCATTCGAATTCCGTCCCGACCGGCGAACCATCCCGCCGATGGACGCCGATGTCGAGACGAGCCTGCACCGAATCGCCGAGGAGATACCCGCAGCTGAGGCCCGCCCGCGAGGAGCACTGGCCCGGCTTGCCTTCCACGTGCGAAGCGCCCTCCGGAACTCCGAACAGGTCCTGCAGGCACTCGGCAACAGCCGGGCTCCTCTGTTGCCACTGTCGTTGCCGAAGCTGTCGACTGCGGCGGTGGCCCCGACCTTGATCATCGTTTTCAGCGCCGAGGCCTGGGACGTTGGCTTCCACATGGGGAATGCGACTGCGGGGCTGTTTGCCGTCGTAAGCATCCTTACCGCCGCAGTCTACCTCCTGTTCGCTCAGAACCTCACGTTCCCGCGGAAGCGCCACAATATCGTCACCGAACACACGGCCCTTGTCAACGTCACGGTGTTTCTCGTCCTCGTACTGGCAATGCTCGGCCTGTTCGCGCTCGTGTGGGTGATCATCCTCGTCATCGAACTTGCCATCTTCCCGCCGAATCTGATGTCCAACTGGCCGAGTCTCGAAGACCCGACGGTGGGGTTGATCGATCTCGTCCGGACGGGCGCATTCATCAGCACTATCGGCGTCCTCTCGGGCGCGCTGGCGGGCGGGCTCGAAAGCCGGACTATCGTCAGCCATCTCACGCTTTTTCTCGACCGTCCGTAACCCCCTCCCTTCCCGAGGAAACGCAACTGGCGCGATGTACTTTATCGGATGGATTCCCGATGAGTTCTGCCCAGGTTTTTCACTTCATCCGTGCGTAGTCCATCCGATGGCCGACGCACCGACCCCCGACGAGATATTCGAACGAGCCGTCGAGGAGGGAAAGCGCCGACTCGATCAGTCGCTTCTCGAGTTGGCCTCCACCAGTTTCATCGCCGGGTTCACAATCGTCCTCGGTATCGTCGCGCTCGGCATCGTCGAAGCGATCATCGAACCGCAGTTCGGCGAGGTAGCCAAGATCGGGGGAGCGCTCGCCTTCGGCGTGGGCCTCGTATTCCTGGTGATCGGCAGTACCGAACTCTTTAACGAGAACTTCTCCGACCCGGCCGCGGCGGCAGTTGATCGATCCGGAT
>PXQO01000030.1 GCA_003021285.1 Halobacteriales archaeon QH_2_65_14
CGAGGAGGTGTTGCTCGTCACGGGCATCGGCTGTTCGGGCAAGCTCTCCAGTTACTTCGAGAGCTACGGCTACCACTCGATCCACGGCCGTGCACTCCCGATTGCCCGGGCGGCGAAACTCGCAAACCCCGGCCTGGAAGTCGTCGCGGCCGGCGGTGACGGCGACGGCTACGGTATCGGGGGCAACCACTTCATGCACACTGCCCGCGAGAACCACGACATGGTCTACATCGTGTTCAACAACGAGATTTTCGGGCTGACGAAGGGACAGACCTCGCCGACCAGCCCGAAGGGCCACAAGTCCAAGACCCAGCCCTCGGGCAGCGCCAAAGACCCCGTCCGGCCGCTGACGCTCTCGCTGGCCTCCGGGGCGTCCTACATCGCCCGCACGGCCGCTACCAACCCGCGACAGGCACAGGAGATACTCGTCGAGGCCATCGAACACGACGGCTTCGCACACATCGACTTCCTCACGCAGTGTCCCACCTGGAACAAGGACGCCAAGGAGTACGTCCCCTACACTGACGTCCAGCAGGACGACGAGTTCGACTTCGACGTCACCAACCGCCGCGAGGCCGCCGACGCGATGTACGAGGCCGAAACCCGCCTCTACGAGGGCGAGGTGCTGACCGGTCGGTTCTACCGCGACGAGAACCGCCGGTCGTACGGCCAGGAGAAACGCGCCACCGGCGAGATGCCCGAAGAACCGCTGGCAGAGCGGTACTACGACGAGAACGCACAGTGGGAACGGACCGCCGACGAACTCGTCGACCGCCACACTTGACCTCCTCCGCGCGCTAAAGCGCGAGGATTCCTCCGTGGGGAATCCTGCCTGCGCGATTCCCCCGGCTGTGAACTTGCGGGTTCGCTGATACACCTTCAGCCCACGCGGTGTGGGTGTGGCGTATTCGATGTATCCGCTCGGTGTTGCCCTCCGTTCTGGAGTGGCACTCACAGGCGTCCAGCACAGTGAGCAGCGGGCCGGGCCATCGGCCCAACAGTCCCTTGCAGCCACGTTGTGGACTGTTCTGCCCTGACATGCCAACCGCTGCTGGGTGGGCTGCGAAGGTGTGAGAGTGTGAGTAGTGAGACCCACTCGTGGCCATCTTGAGCATGAGCAGGTTCCCCGCAGCAGCATGTCGCATGTCTACCATCACATCCTCTGTCGAGAAAATAAGTATTGGGATTCCAGCCGGGACATATCGAGTGGATTTGGGTATATCGTGTCGGCTTCATCCCCGCCCTGTTCGCTCCTCGGCTCCGACTGGTGTCGGAACACTCGTCACTCACGGGAACGGCGGGGCTTTCGCCTTGAACTTTCCGTCAGCCCCCCATACCTGCGGCCGAACACGTATCCACGAGGATACTTTTTCGGTTCGGAAGATATTTTTTCTTCTGGGTGAAATTACGTGACATGAGCGCCGAGGCAACGGAAGAGCGTATCCTCTCCGTGTTAGAGGAGGACGCGCAGGCGTCGTATGCGGAGATCGCAGACCGGGCGGGCGTCTCGAAGCCGACCGTCCGGAAGTACATCGAGAAACTCGAAGACGAGGGTGTGATCGTGGGCTACTCGGCCGACGTCGACCCCAAGAAACTCTCCGGACAGTCAATCGCCATCGTCGGCATCGACGTCGAGAGCGAGTGTTACGTCGACGTGACCCGCCAGCTCAAGGAGTTCGACCCCATCGAGGCGCTGTACACGTCGAGTGGCGATCACATGCTGATGGCCGAGGTCCGTGCCCCGGACGGTGACGCGCTCGGGCGGATCATCAACGAGGACATCATGGGTCTCGAAGGCGTCAGCGCCGCCCATCCCTCCTTCCTGCAGGAGCGACTCAAGTAAGGACCGGTCCCGATTCGATTCGGTTCCGGCTCCGGTCCCGTACCGTTTCGGTCTCGGTTGTCACGTCTCGTGAATCCTAGCCTTTTAGGGACAGCACTTCCCAGGGACAGGTATGGTCGACCGGCTGGTTCTGGGGAGCGACTCGCTGGTGCACACGGTCGTCGAGTCGCTACAGGACCGGTCGGGAACGGTCAGCGTCGGGACCGATGACGAACACCTGGCGGTGTCACTCCGCGAGGAAGGGGTCGCCGTCGAGAGTCTCGACACGAGAAACCCCGACGCGCTGGGGGTATTCGATGCCGACATGGTGTTCGTCCTGGAAGAGACGCGGGACGGGAATCTCGCCACCGCCCGGGCGGCCCGGGAGGCGTTCCCCGATGCGTACCTGCTGGCGTACACCGGCGAGGACACGACCAGTGACAGCGTGCGCCTCGGGGCTGTCGCCGACAGGGTCGTCGACCCCTGGCAGGAGACGGCGTCGCACATCCTGAACCGGATCGAGGGCGCGGACGGGGGAATGCGCCAGCTCAGGCGTATCCTTCACGGGATCGACCGGCTCGCCGTGGTGACACACGACAACCCGGACCCCGACGCGATTGCGAGCGCCGTCGCGCTCGCGCGCCTGGCCCGGGCCGCAGGCTGTGAGGCCGAAGTGTGTTACTACGGCACGATAACCCACCAGGAAAACAGGGCGTTCGTCAACGTCCTCGACCTGGAACTGCGCAACCTCGACCCCGAGGAGGACCTCTCGGAGTTCGACGGCCTGGCGCTGGTCGACCACTCCCGGCCCGGCGTCAACGACCAGCTTCCCGAGGACACCGAGGTCGACATCGTCATCGATCACCACCCGCCGCGCGCGCCGGTCAACGCCCGGTACGTCGACCTGCGGAGCGGCGTCGGCGCGACGAGCACGCTGCTGGTCGACTACCTCGACCAGTTCGGCGTCGAGATAGACGAGGTGGTGGCGACGGCGCTGCTCTTTGGCATTCACGTGGACACGAAGGGGTTCTCGCGCGAGGTGTCCGCGAGGGACTTCGAGGCCGCGGCCACGCTGGTTCCGGTCGCCGACCTGGGCGTCCTCGAACGCATCGAATCGCCCTCGGTCACCGCCTCGACGCTCGGCACGATAGCCAGCGCCATCCGGAACCGGCGTATCGAGGGGGAAGTCCTGCTGAGCAGCGTGGGGCGTCTCCCCGAACGCGACGCGCTCTCTCAGGCGGCCGACCGGCTCCTGACACTCGAAGGCGTGACGACGTCGCTCGTCTACGGGGTTATGGACGGGACGATTTTCATCTCCGCCCGTTCCCGCGGCACCGACATCGACCTCGGCGAGACGTTGCGGGAGGCGTTCGACAAGATCGGGAGCGCCGGCGGGCACGTCGACATGGCCGGCGCACAGATCACGCTCGGCGTCCTCGAAGCGGTCGACGACAACGAGGAGTCGCTCCAGCAGGTCATCGAACAGATCGTCGCCGACCGCTTTCTCGACGCGGTCGAAGCCAACATGACCCGCCCCACCACTGGCGTGTACGCGCCGACATACGAGGGGGAAGAGGGATACTTCGTCCCCGAACGATACCCCGACGAGGGGCCGGACGAACAGCCGGACGAACAACCGGACGAACAGCCGAACGAACAGCCGAACGAACGGTCGAACGGACGGCCGGACGAACGGTCGAACGGGGACCGAGGGGATGTGTCACAGGCGGAATCCGGGACTGACACCCTGGCGGAGGACTCCCCCGAACGGTCGCCGGGGGAGACGTCGACCGACGGCGGACAGTGATAGTGGTTGTTGTGATTAGTTACTGCCGTGGAGTTACTCCTCGCCCGTTTCAGGGGCCGAAAACGTCGATAATTTCGGGCAGGGTCCAAAAGAGTCACAACAACCACTATGAGACCGTCAGCCGGCTCAGTTGCCGAGGGTGGACAGACGAGAAGTTTTTCCGGCTACCCGCCGTCCGAACGTGTAATGGCAGACGATGGAAATCCCCGGGTCAGGGATTACATGACCCGGGACGTCGCAACGGTTTCCCCGGACGACACCGTGCGGGAGGTCGCGGAACGCATCGCCGAGAGCGACGACCACAGCGGGTTTCCGGTGTGTGACGGCCGCCACGTCGAAGGGTTCGTCGCCGCGCGGGACCTCCTCCTCCAGGAGGACCACGTGCCGATTTTCAAGGTGATGGCGACGGACCTGCTGGTCGCCCATCCGGAGATGAAGATCAACGACGCGGCCCGGGTCATCCTGCGGTCAGGCATCCGCCGTCTGCCGGTCGTCGACGACGCGGGCAACCTCGTCGGGATCATCTCGAACGCGGACGTCATCCGGAGCCAGATCGAGCGTGCGACCCCCGGCAAGGTGGACAAACTCATGCGAACCCTCGAAAGTATCCACGGGGTCGACGCGCGCGAGGAGCGCCGCGAGGTCCCGCTCTCCGAGCTTACCCCCACCCAGGGCAAGGTCTACGCCGACGAACTCGAAGGCCGCAAGTACGAACTCGAACGGGGGCTGGCCGAACCGCTCGTGGTCGTCGACACGCCGGGCGACCTGTTGCTCGCCGACGGCCACCACCGCGTCAAGGCCGCCAGCCGACTGGGTATCGACGAGATGGACGCCTACGTCATCGTCATCGACGAACCCGTCGACATCGGGATGGCCAAGACCGCCGAAAAGGAGAACCTCGAAGCCATCGCTGACATCGAG
>PXQO01000036.1 GCA_003021285.1 Halobacteriales archaeon QH_2_65_14
AGAAAAAATCGGATTGGCAGCCGATCTGTTCGTCCGTATCGTCGATAGCTTTCTGGAAGGTATCATCGAACTCCTCGACGCCCCCGAGTGCGTCCGTCAGTTCCGATTCGATGGTCCGGTTCCACACCTCCATCTCGGCAGCGGTACGGAGTCCGAACCCCCCTTCAGTAATGGAAACCACTGCGTTTGTGTGCGCGTACATCCCGTGGAGGTCGAGGAAGTACGAGACGTTCTGGTACGACCGGAGGTGGTCGACGATGGCGAGGGGGGCCGGCACGTTCCGGCTCACCCTTCCCGGAACGTCGTCGTCTATCTCCCCCGGAGTGTCGTCGACGAGGTTCCCACCGCTGGGCTCGGCTGGCCGGTTGTCGGGGCTGATCCAGCCCACGGTCGGGAACTGCCTGTTCAAATCGTAGTCGTTGGAGTTGAAGCGGCGGAAATCCCGCGGATCGACTGGGTCCTCGTAGACCCGCTCGCGGACGACCCATCCGTCCGGGTTGCTGCTGACGAACACGAGGACGAACTCCGAGAGGAGGTCCTCGACCTCGGGAAACTCCCCTTCGAGCACCCCTTCGACGAACCGCAGGCCGGCTTCCACGCCCGCCCGCTCGTCGCCGTGGATACTCATACTGAAAACGAGTTTCTCCTTTGCCTCGAACGACGCCGGGTCGGAGACGTTCTCGGTTAGCTCCACGGCCCATACCGCTCGCGGGTCGTCTCTCTCCTCGAAGTGATTGTAGTGGCCGCCGCCCTCTCCGACGGTCTCGACGTTCAGACGGCTCGGGTGTTCGTTCTCCAGGTGTTCGAGGCCGGCGAGCGCCTCGTCGAACGCGATGAAGTCGACGCTATCCTCGGGTTCGAGGAACACCCCGTCCTCGTAGGCGGCGAGCTTCCAGAACGGGTTCGACCCCGGCGAGTACTCCATGCGGACGGTCTCCCCCTGCTCTCCGACCTGCCGCGCCTGGTCTGGGGTCAGGTTCGCGTGTGCCACAGTCGCCTCACCGGAATGAGTCCGGTACTGTACGTCGAGGTCGTCGAGTGTAGCGAAGCCACTGTCGTCGTCGAACCTGATCAAAGTCGGGAGGGAGAAATCGGATTCGACCCTGTCGAGCAGGAACTCGTAGAGGTCCGTCGTGGCGTCACTGACCGACTCCGACGTGATAGAATCGTTCCGTTTTGCTGTACTGCTTGTCGGAGACAGGAGGGCACCGGCAGTCGCCGCGGAGAGGACGGCGAACTCACGGCGCGACATGGAGGGCGGGGATGACTCCATGGGGTGTCATCGGCTCTGGAAAATAAATAAGATGTGGACCGACCTAGCGGCCGATGGGAAGATTTGTATCGCGGGGTCTCCAACCCGCGGACGATGGACGCCCCACTGTGGACGGAGACCCACGCGCCAGCCCTGGCGGACCTGCCCCAGCAGGAGGTCCGGGAGAATCTCCAGCGGGCGCTCGAAGAGCCGATGAATCTGGTGGTTCACGGGCCCAAAGGGAGCGGGAAGACCGCCGCGGTGCGGGCGCTGACGCGGGAAGCACACGCACAGCCAGATGCCGACCGCATCGAGATCAACGTCGCCGACTTCTTCGACGCGACGAAAAAGGAGATCAGCCAGGACCCGCGGTTCTCGCAGTTCATCGACGCCAAGCGCAGGCGCGAATCCTCGAAGGCCGACCTCATCAACCACGTCCTCAAGGAGTCTGCGAGCTATTCGCCCGTGGCCGGTGCGTACAAGACGGTCCTGCTGGACAACGCCGAGGGGATGCGCGAAGACTTCCAGCAGGCGCTCCGGCGCGTGATGGAGCAGTACCACGAGGCGACGCAGTTCGTCATCGCAACGCGCCAGCCCTCGGCGCTCATCGCCCCGATCCGCTCGCGGTGTTACCCGATTCCCGTCCGCGCACCGACCCAGGACGAAACCATCGGCGTACTCGAACGGATCGTCGAACGCGAGGAAGTTCCGTACGATTCCGAGGGGCTGGAATACGTCGCCGGCGCTGCGGGCGGTGACCTCCGGAAGGCGATCCTGAGCGCACAGACGACCTACGAGTCCGAGGGGGAAATCACGATGACCGCCGCATACGAGGCGCCCTCGGCGGTCGGCACCGACGAGCGCGTTCAGGAGATGATAGCCGACGCCGAGGCCGGCGAGTTCACCGACGCGCGCTCGACGCTCGACGAACTGCTGATCGACGAGGGATACAGTGGGAGCGAGGTGCTAACCGCCATCCTCGACGTGGCCCGGACGCGCTACTCGGGTGCCGAACTGGCCCGCATCCACCGCCTGGCCGGCGACATCGACATGGACCTGACCGAGGGAACGAGCGACCGAATTCACCTGTCGCACCTGCTGGCAGAACTCGACGACGGGACCGGTTCCGGATGACTGACCAGCGGCCGTCCACGACTGCAGTCGTGCAATCCACGAAACACGGCTTCTCGACCCGGCGGGACCGAGCAGTCATCAGGGCTGTCGACTGTGCCGTTGGTCTTGCCCATGTGACTGTGGCGTCCCGGACTTTGCCGCGACGGCCCGGCGCTGTAACTCGTCGATCCGGGGGACTTCTGTGACGTTCGAAAACAGGATTGTGGCGGACACCGACGACGCGTTCGGACGCGGCTCGTCGCCAGCGAACACCTCGACAGCACCGGTCTCCTCTTCCAGCCAGTGGCGACCGCTCTCGAACCCCTTGCGCGAGCACTCCTCGGGGGGACCCGAGAGAACGATCAGCGCGCGGTCGGCACTCGCTATCGAACACGGGAGGGTCAACTGGCGCGTCGCGGCGCGCTTGATGAGGTCGTTCGTCCGCATCGCCACCGTTCTGCCCTCGGTCTCGTATTTCTTCTCGCCGTTTCGCAACTTCGAGAGCAACCGCGAAAAGAACCCGCTGTTGACGTCGAGTTCGGTGGAGGCGTACCCGATAGACGCGACGCCGCCCGTGGTGAGCGTCCGGAAGATGTCGCTGGAATCCAGCGTGTTCTCCGCGATTTCCGCCGAGTCGAGTTCGCCCAGCGCGAACACCGAGAGAAACCGGGTCGCGTGCAGGCGATTCAGTTCTCCATACCGGTCTGCAAGTGGACCCTGTTTGTCGCCGTTGTGCCACGAGTCGTTGTCGAACAGGACGACCCCGTCGGAGATTCTGACGAACGACTGTAGCGACCTGGCGGCGTTGAGTGCCTGCTGGTCGGGTTCGCTCCTGTCGGGCAACACCCCCAGCCCGTAGACCGGGTTCTCCGTGATGGTCTTCAGCCTGTCGACGATGACTGGACCCGCACCGCCGCCTGTCCCACCGCCGAGTCCTGCGGCGACGACGACGGCGTCGAGGTTGTGGACGTCCAGTTTGTCGAACTCCCGGTAGATTTCGTCGTCGTCCTGGCGCGCGACGTCGGCGGCGAGGTCCACGTCACCGCCGACACCTTCCCCGCGAATCCCCGAATGGAGGTCCCCGAGAAGCACGTGTCTGTCGAGCGGGATTTCCGAGTACTGCTCGAATGCGGCTTTCTGCGTATCGAACGCGAGGAGACTGCCCTTGGAGAACGACCGTCCCGTCTCCTTCTCGGTGTGGCGGAACTGCTCGACGAGCCGTCCACCCGCACCGCCGACGCCGACAAGTGCAAATTTCATGAGGGTGGTCGCCTAGACGACGGGGTCGAGTTCGTTGTCCTCGTCCGTGATGAGGTCCTCAATCTCCTCCTCTCGGACCTCGTCGAGTTCCCGGATTTTCTCCTGGGCGTCGACAGCCTGGTTCTGGATTTCGTCGACGCGGGGTGTCTGGGTGACGTTCGAGAGCAGGACCACTGCGGCGAGTTCGGTCGCGTTCTCCCGGGGGTCGTCGCCGGCGAGCACCTCGACCGTATCCGCAGTCTGTTCGAGCCACTGGCGGGAACTCTCCAGCCCCTTGCGCGCGAACGTCTCCGGCGGGCCTGAGATGACCACCAGGACACGGTCGGCGCTGGAGACCTCGCAGGGGATGGTCAGCCGGGAGTTGACCGCCCGCTTGACGAGTCCCTTTATCTTGGTCGCGTCGGTCGCCTCGTCCGCATCGTACTCGTCGCCGTCCTCCCGGAACCGTCCGAGGAGTCCCTTCTGCTCGTCGACGGGGCTGGACGCGTACCCGATTGAGGAGACACCACCCGTGTCGAGGGTGCGCATGATGTCACTGGAGTCCATCACGTTCTCGGCGACGTCGGACGCGTCCTTCTCGCCCGCGGCCAGCAGAGTCACCATCCGCGTTGCGAGTTCCTTGTTCATCTCGTCGTAGCCTTCCTCGATAGTCTGGTCCCGTGCCCGCCAGGCGTCGTTGTCGAAGGCGATGAAGTTGTCGACTTTCGTGACGAACGACTGGAGCGAGCGCGCGGCGTTGAGCGCCGGCCGGCCACCCTCGTACTCGCCGGGAAGCACGCCGAGTCCGTACACTGGCTCGTCGTACATCTTCTCCGGTCCCGCCCCCGAGTCCCGCGAGGATGAGTAGCGCATCGACGTCGTGGATTTCGACGTCGTCGAACGCACGGCGTATCTCCTCGATGTCGGTCTTGGCGACGTCCGCCCCGACGTCGACGTCGCCCCCGACGCCGTGGCCCTTCGCCTCCTGATGGGTGTCGCCGATGAGGACCCGTCGGTCCGGCGGGATGTAATCGGGCTTTGCGAGGTCCGTCCGCGCCGTGTTTATCGCCATCGCGTGACGACAGAGGTTCCGGTTCGTCTGGTTTTCGAATTCGAGCATCCGATCAAGAATCTTTGTGCCGGCGTTACCGACACCAATCGTTGCGAGTTTCATGGGTTTATATTGCTGATTTGTATCTTCGTCCGGAGGAGGTGTCTATCTTTCGGCCACGTTCCGGCAAAGACACGCTCTGTGCGGTTCCTGTAGTTCCACGTATATCAATGTGTGTCTAACGAAAGGTACAATTTCAGCTTTGGAAAGTTACCCATACCCTCTCTCCCGTCGATCTGACCGCCTGAGTTTCAGAAATAGGGATTGCGGGCCGCCGAGCGTCAGCGGGGACATCGATTGCGGTCAGCAGTTTCGAGGCGGAGCCCTTACCTGGTGGCGCGCCACCGGCGTTCAGCACCCACCAGACATCGTTGACCGATGGCGTCCAGAACTCCCTGTTTCACTCTTTGGGCATCTCGTGGCTGGGACCACAGCTAGTCCTGACAGCGTCGCTCTACTGAGCGCTTCGAAATCCTTTTACGCGAAATAGTTCGAAGTTACGGTAAGACCATGGACATCGACATCATCGAGGAGGAAAAGAACCCCATGTTGCACCGGAAAGACGTTCGGTTCGAGCTGCGTCACGACGAGGCGACCCCGTCCCGTCTCTCGGTTCGTGACTCTCTCGCCGCGAAGCTGAACAAGGACTCGAAGGAGGTCGTGATCCGCGACCTCGACACGAAGTTCGGGATGCGCAGGACGCTCGGACACGCGAAGGTCTACGAGTCGCCGGAGGACGCCCGGGACATCGAACACGACCACATGCTCGACCGGAACAAGATAGACGGGGACGCCGAGCGGGCAGGGTCCGAGGCGGGCTCCGAAGCCGAGGAGGCATAGAGAATGGCGCGGTACGAACTCTACGACGAGGATGGCACGACCGAGCGCGAGATGTGCCAGCGGTGTGGCGACTCGTTCCTGGCTGACCACGGCGACCGGCTCCACTGCGGGAAGTGCGGTTACATGCAGTGGGAGTAACGCCGCCTATTTTTTCGTCACCCGTCGACTCCGGAACCGAGACCGAAGTGGTCTTTTCCATCGCCGAGAGAGGACAGTAACAGATGGAGGCGGACGACGGCGGCCCCCGGGTTCTCGGCATCGAGGGCACTGCGTGGGCTGGAAGTGCGGCGCTGTACGATGCCCGAACAGGGCAGGTCGACATCGAGACGGAGGCCTACCTGCCCGAAAGTGGCGGCATCCACCCTCGTGAGGCCGCCGAGCACATGGCCGACCACCTGCCGGACGTCGTCGAGTCGATGCTCCAGCGGGCACGCGAGGAGGCCGACCGGGAGCCGCCGGTGGATGCCGTCGCGTTCTCCCGCGGACCCGGACTCGGCCCCTGTCTCCGCCTGACCGGAACGACCGCACGCGCGCTCGCCCAGCGCCTCGACGTCCCGCTGGTCGGGGTCAACCACATGGTCGCGCACCTCGAAATCGGCCGCCACCAGTCGGGGTTCGAGTCGCCGGTCTGTCTGAACGCCAGTGGCGCAAACGCCCACGTCCTGGGATACCGGGCGGGGAAGTACCGCGTTCTCGGGGAGACGATGGACACGGGCGTCGGCAACGCGGTCGACAAGTTCGCCCGCCACGTCGGCTGGTCCCATCCCGGTGGCCCCAAGGTCGAGCAAGCCGCAAAGGACGGCGAGTACGTCGACTTCCCCTACGTCGTGAAGGGGATGGACTTCTCGTTTTCCGGGATCATGTCTGCGGCCAAAGCCGCATACGACGACGGCGTCCCCGTCGAGGACGTCTGTCACGGCCTGCAGGAGAACGTCTTTGCGATGCTCACGGAGGTCTCGGAACGGGCACTCTCGCTGACAGACGCCGAGGAACTCGTGGTGGGTGGTGGCGTGGGACAGAACGAACGTCTCCAGGAGATGCTGGGCTCGATGTGCGAGCAACGCGGTGCGGACTTCTTCGTACCCGACAACCGATTCCTCCGGGACAACGCCGGGATGATCGCCGTCCTCGGTGCGAAGATGTACGAGGTTGGTGATACGCTTCCCATCGAGGAGTCGGGTATCGATTCGAACTTCCGTCCCGACGAGGTGCAGGTGACGTGGCGGAGTGGGGACGAGAGGCCCGTTCAGGTCGGCCAGGAACGGACTGTCAAGGGTGCGGAGGCGACAGTCTCTATCGAGGATGGCAGGGTAGTGAAACGTCGCCATTCCCGGGAGTATCGACATCCGCAACTCGACGAGCGACTCCGGCGCGAACGAACCAGACAGGAGGCCCGCCTGACCAGCGAGGCACGCCGGGTGGGCGTTCCGACGCCTGTGGTACGGGACGTGGACATCGCTCGGGCGACGCTGGTGTTCCAGCGCGTCGGCGAGCGGGACCTGCGGGACGCACTGACTGAGGACAAGGTTCGAACCGTGGCTCGACACCTGGCGCGCATCCACAGCGCCGGGTTCGTACACGGCGACCCGACCACGCGGAACGTGCGGGTAGGGGACGACGCTGGCAACACGCAGGTCTTTCTCATCGACTTCGGTCTGGGCTACTACACGCGGGACGCCGAAGACCACGCGATGGACCTGCACGTTCTCTCACAGAGTCTCGCCGGGACGACCGACAGTTCGGATGCGCTGATGGGTGCCGTCAAGTCCGCCTACAGCGAGATAGGGACCGACGTGGTTCTCGACCAGCTCAGGGAGATAGAGGGCCGTGGCCGCTACCGGTGATGCGGGCAGGCCGGACAGCGTGGATTTCCCCGCCCGCCGAATCGGGGAACCGGATTTCGGTCGACGTGGCTCCTCGAAACTTCTCGACAGAAGACACTTATACGAGACAGTCGCTTCCCCAGATGATGGAGTGGTCGCTTGTCCTCAGGTGGGGAGTGGTACTCGCTGTGTTGACCACCATCGGGGCACCGATTGCGGCGCTCGTTTTCGCTCATCTTCCCCGGCGAGGGGCGGCGTTTTCCCTTCCCGTAGCAGTGCTCGCGGTGACGACCGTCGTGTTCCTCGTCGGCCAGGTCAGATTCGGATTCGGAACGGTCTTGCTGGGTGTTCTCGTCACCGTCGGACTCGCAGGGGCGGCGTACAATGCAGGTGGCGTCCCGGACTGGCGGGCAGTCGCCGCGACGTACGGCGTATTTCTGGGCGGATTCCTGCTGTATGCGGTGTACAGCTCACACAACGCCGGAATCACGCCTGCCGGCGGCGAACAGTTCCTCCACTTCGGGCTGACGAACGCGCTTGCGAGTGCGGAGGTGTTGCCATCCGAGGATTTCTGGTACGCCGGCCAACCGTTGCGCTACTACTACGGGACGCAACTCCAGGTCGCGTGGCTCTCGATGCTCTCGCGAACGGCTGTTCGCTACGGCTACTATCTCGGCCTCGCTAGCTTCTATGGAATTTTGTTCGTCTGCGCCTACGGTCTGGCGGGTGCACTGGTCGCCTCACGCGGCCGGTCGTACCACCTGGGCGGGATACTGGGTGTCACGTTCGTCGCGCTTGGCGGGACGACGACGACGTTCTTTCGTCTCCTGTTCGGATGGCTCCCCTCAGACGTGTCCGGGGGCTACGGACGGGGCGTTTTCCGTGCACTCGTCGAGGAGCGGGGTTTCACGTTCCGAAAAGCGGTTGCGAGTCAGGGTGGAATCGACCAGTGGGACTGGTTCTACGAGCGGTACGTCGTGGAAGGAGCACTCCACGAGTTCCCCCTGTACTCGTTCCTAAAAGCGGACCTGCACGGACACACCCTCTCGACGGGCTACATCGTCCTCGCCGGTGCAATCGCGTTCAGCTACTACCGGACGCCAGCCGAGCGGCGCTGGCTGCGGCTTGGACTCGTCTACGGCTGTCTCGGCGTCGTCGCCGGCGTTTTCGGGTTCATGAACACNNNNAACACGTGGTCGCTGCCGACCGCTGTGATTCTGGCGGGGATTGCGCTCGCTGCCGGGGATGCACATCCCGCCACATTGTTGCCCGACAGTCTCGGAGGGTACCTGATACCGTTCACCGGTTCCGAGCGTTCAGTTGCCCTCCCGCACAGGGTCGGTGCCGAGGCCTGGCGACTCGTGCTCGCGGGCGTGCTTGCGCTCCCGGTCGGAGTCATCGGGATCGCGGTCGCGTCCCCGTTTGTCGTCTTCGGCAGCGTGCCGACGAACGAGGGGATCGGTCTGCTCCCGTCCCGGACTCCACTGGGACAGTTTCTCGTCCTCTATGGCGGATTGCTGGTGCTGTTTGGTACCTCCCTTGCCCTGCGGAGTCGAGAGACATCTCCTTTCGACGTGTATCACGTCGCCGGTGGCCTCCTTCTCGCTGTGGTAACGACACTGTTTTTCGTCCTGGACATGGGTGTGTTCGCGGTGACGGTTCCACTGATGGCCAGTAGCTGGTGGCTTGTCAGGACCGACCGCGCGGGCTTTGCCGTCGTGCTCGTTTTCGTCGGCCTTGGACTGTTGCTTTCGATGGAACTCGTCCACGCGAGGGTGTATCCGTTCGAACGGGAACGCTGGAACACCACGCTGAAAGTCGCAATCCAGGGCTGGACGGTCGCCGCCGTCGGGGCAGGTGCAATCAGTGCGCTCCTCCTTGCGGAGGCCCGTGACCGGCTTGGGTGTGAGCCTCCCGTTCGCTGGCCTCGTCGTCTACCACGAGGTCGGTGACGACGTGCTCTCGCCCGGGGAGGGAACGCTCGACGGACTGGCGATTCACGACCAGCACAGGCAAGGCGAGATGGAAGCGATGTACTGGCTCGACGAAAGGGGACGGACCACTATCGTCGAAGCGCCGGGTCGGGATTCGTACCGCTGGCGGAACTCGGCGTCGGTTTTCACCGATGCGGTGTCAGTTGTCGGGTGGGTCCATCAGGTCGGCTACCGTGGCGAATCAGCATACGATACCCGGGCGACACACGTGGAAACTCTCTACACGGGGTCCCCGGAATCGGTGATTTCGACGCTACGGAGATACGGTGTGGACTACATCTACGTCGGGCCCGGCGAACGCGAGGTGTTCGGCGACATTACCGATTTCGAACGGATCGATGGCATCTCGGTCGCCTTCGAGAACGAGGCAGTGACTATCTTTGCGGTCGACCACCAGCAATTACCGCCTGTTTCGGCCCCTGTAACGGGATATGTGTGACTGCATGGCGGTAAAGAATCACGAACGTCCGTATCAGGGCAGGTTTCGGGGGTCGGTGCGACTGTGTACCGATACCATCATAATCCCTGCGGGCCTATGAGCAGGTATGGTGGACAAACCTTCATCAGGCGAACTATTCGGCATCCCGTACAACTTCGAGCAACCGAATCTCCGGCGACTCCTGTCAGGATACTGGCAGCCCGGGGAAGGTATGCTCGTGAAAAAGGAGTTCGGTATCGGCTACACGCTCAATCTCGCTAACTGGCGGTCCTGGGTCGTCATCGCTGTCGTGGCTGGCCTGCTGTACCAGCAAAAGCGGGGAAGCGACGGGGAGGAGGGTGTCGAAGATTCCGAGGACGAACCCGTGGAAGTCATCGTCGATTGATAGTGGTTGTTGTGATTAGTTACTGCCGTGGAGTCACAGATATCCCGTTTTAGGGGCCGAAAACGTCGATAATTCCGGACAGGGCCCAAAAGAGCCACAACAAATACTATGAATCGGTACTGGAACTTAACACGTTTCACAACCCGACCGGTAGTGTTAACTGAGCGACGGTGCTGATGGGCGAACAAGTCCCCGGAGAGAGTGCTTCGACCGGGACCGACCGCAGGAAGCCCCCGCTGTCTCGACTCG
>PXQO01000037.1 GCA_003021285.1 Halobacteriales archaeon QH_2_65_14
CCGGCCTGTTCGCCGGACGCCGAGACGGTCCACGAGGTTCTCAAGCCGGGCGGGCACGCGACGGTCCGGTGTATCGAATGTAGCCACGTCCACAAGGAGCAACTCCCCGAGGAGCAGTCGGTCGAGCGCGACACCGTCGTCTCGCAGGACGGCGAGTCGTTCCCCGCGTCAGTGGAGGTCCCCGCGGCGGAAACGCTGGCCGTGGGAGAGGAGTTCCTGCTGGAAACGGACGAAGCAATCATGACGGTCCGCATCACGAGTCTCGAACTGGATGAGGGGCGGGCCGAGGAGGCGAGCGCCGAGGACGTCCGGACCATCTGGGGACGCGCCGTCGGCAACGTCTCGGTCAACGTGACTGCCCATCCGAAATCAGGCGAACATGACGAGACGCGGAGTCTCACGCTTCACGTACCCGGCGACTACGAGTTCGTCGTCGACGAGACGGACGAACTCGGCGGCGAGGAGTTCACCGTCGAGGGCATCTTCCTCCGGGACGACGCCCGCGACTACGAGTTCGACAAACTGGACCACGCCGGCGACTCGGCGGTCGCAAAGGACGTCAAACGCCTCTACGTGCGAGACGAGTCGACGACCGCGTGGTCGGCCTGGTAACGTGACCACCCACACTCCGAGCACGGTCGACTGAGACCATGAACTTCGAACGACAGCGCAACCGGATGGTCGACAGACTGCTCGAACGGGAATCCCTCGACGAGGCGACCGAGCGGGCGCTCCGGGCCGTTCCCCGTCACGAGTTCGTTCCCGCCTCGAAGCACGAGTCCGCCTACAGGGACACGCCGCTTCCCATCGGTGAGGGCCAGACGATTAGCGCACCTCACATGGTGGCCATCATGGTCGACCTGCTTGAACTCTCGCCGGGCGACCGCGTCCTCGAAATCGGAACCGGCTGTGGCTATCACGCGGCGGTCACTGCCGAGGTGGTCGGCCCCGAGAACGTCTACAGCGTCGAGTACCACGGGAACCTCGCCGAGAGGGCGCGCAAGACGCTCGCAGAAACGGGCTACGGGGCCGTATCCATCCGGGCCGGTGACGGCCGCGAGGGCTGGCCCGAGCACGCTCCCTACGACCGCGCGTACCTGACCTGTGCGGCGAGTGATTTCCCCCGAACGGTCGTCGAGCAGGTCCGTCCCGGCGGGATTCTGCTCGGCCCCCTTGGGGACCGCAGTCAGGTGCTCGTCAAGGCCCGCAAGCGCGACGACGGCACCCTCGACAGGGAGCGACACGGCCGCGTCAGGTTCGTCCCGCTGAAGTAACGACTCCGGATGCAGGAGTTCGACGTCCCGATCACCGATTCCGGTTTCTAGTGACCTCGACGACCTCCAGCGAGTCGTCGACGGTGAACCCGAGGACGTCGTCGTCAATCGAACACGCGAACTGTGCCTCGAAGGGGTCCGTCCGTTCGACCTCCTCGGTCCACTCCAGGGCAGACCACTCCTGAAGCGGGTCGAGACCGTGGTCGGTCACGAACGCCAGCACGTCCGGGTCGCTCAGGCAGAGTAACACGAACGGGATGTGACTGCTCTGTGTGCAGTTCGGACAGCGTGCCCGACAGATGACGGCGTGGCGGTTGCCACAGCGCTCACAGACTCGCCCCCCGGTGTCGTGCTCCTCGCAGATGCGCAGGGACCGCTCGATGGGGGCCGAACAGCGCGGGCAGACGCCCCGTCCCGTCGCCAGCAGTTCGAGCGTGGCCCAGAGGAAGCCTGCCTCGAACACCTCGGTCGGCGTTCGCCCCTGGATGCCGGCCGGCGGGAACACCATCCCGCCGAGATAGCCGAGGTCGTCGTCCTCAACCTGCTCTCTCGTCCCGTTTTCGCCCGACGAAACTGGCGGAAGGGTGGCAGTGCCGTACGTGCCGGAACACTCCGAACAGTAGTGTCTCACGTGCCCCTCTCGAACGCTGACGACCGTCGATGCACCGCAGTAGATACACGGGGAATCGATTTCGGTCGGTTCGAGCACCGGTGCCTCGGTGAGTGCGCCGGAGAGAACGGCCTGGATTACCCGATTGCCCGCCTGGCGGAGCCTGTATCCGTCGTCAGTCAGGGTGACGAAGTGGTCCTGCACCTTGTCGAGATGGTAGTTGAACTGTCCGGAATCCCGCATCCCGACCCGGTCGCGCAGTTCGGAAAACGACAGCGCCCCATCCGCCTCCCCGAGCGTCCGTAGAATCTCCATCCGGGTTTCGTTCCCCAGAACGGCGAACGCGTCGTCCGGCGACAACATCGTGGGTTCCGCGTCCTTCTCCCGTTCTGACATACGCTGACAGTAACAGACGCCAGCATAAATATCGAGGGGACAACCTGATCGGGCGGAAGTAAGCTCCTACCGGTTCCAGTGGGCGGCTACTGGATTCCGTGCGAATTCAGGTACCGAATTACTAGATTTTGTGAAAGTTCAGGTAGTCACCTACCAGACGTTGTGGGAGCACAAGTGAGCATCTAACTCGGCGCGTGAGCACCACAGTCGGGTTAATACAGTAGTGGTGAATCACGTAGCGTGACCGGGGGGAACGTGGCACCAGAACTCGTCGCAACAATCTTTCTCTTTCCAGTGATGATTATCCTGTACGGAACATCGTCTACTTCATAATCCTCTAGGAGCCAGCCTCGAACGACAGGTCAAGTGTGCTCGATCCGCGGGCGGCGTGTCCAGTGTGTTCGGCCCACGAGCGGCGGGGCGGATGCCTTCGAACCACGAGCGGGCAATTCATTACGTTGCGCACAAACCCCCAGACATGGAACCTGCGGTCCTGCGCGACGACATGGTCGACAGCCTCGAACACGAGAGCAAAGGGTGTGTCCGGAGCGAGGCGGTGTCCGTGGCGATGCGCGAGGTGTCGCGCCACGAGTTCGTCGAGGACGAGCGCGGTGCCTACGCCGACCGGTCGTTCGAGCGGTTCGGGACGCGCGTGCTCGCCCCGAGCACGGTGGCGCGCCTGCTCGAAGCCCTCTCGCCCGACGCCGACGACACCGTCCTCGTCGTCGGCGCTGGCGTCGGATACACCGCCGCCGTCCTCGCGGAACTCGTCGGGGGGCGACACGTCCAGGCAGTCGATATCGACAGACGGCTGGTCTACGAGGCCCGCGAGAACCTCTCGGCGGCCGGCTACGACGAGGTGCTCGTCGACTGCCGGGACGGAGCCGAGGGGTTCCCCGAGTACGCTCCCTACGACCGGATTCTGCTCGAAGCCGCCGCCGTCAACCCGCCCCGGGGCCTCCTCGACCAGCTGGCGACCGGGGGACGACTCGTGATGCCGCTGGGGGCGGGCGAACAGTCGATTGCCGTCGTCGAGGAGGACGGGGACGTGACGCGGCTGGGCGGCTGTGCGTTCAACCCGATGCTCGTCGAGGGCGAACAGGCGGGCACCGTCGAACGCAACCGTACGCGCCGCGAGGACCGCGAGTTCGCCGAACGGGCCGCGCGGAGCAAGCGTGGCTGGGAACTCGACTGGATCGAGTGGGATTAGCAGGGACTCACGTCCCAGGCCTCGAACCTGTCGCTCCACTCGCCGACCCAGACGAGCGACCCGTTGTGACTGCCCTCGACAGTGAACGAAACTGAATCCCCTTCTTCGACGAGGGCGTCCGGCCCCGCCGCCTCGTCGAGGTCGTGCCACCAGTGTCTGGCATCATCCGCCGTCGAATTTGCGTCGCTGGCGCGGTGCACCACCAGCAGTTCGTTCGCGGGGACTGCATCGCCCCCGACGTGCTGGAGTGTCACGACAGTTTCACAGTTGTCGGGGCGCGTCTCGTAGTCGACTTCGAAGCTCGTCTCGGGGCGGGCACCGACGGCGCTGACGTCCCGCTCGGCCGGCCCGACGGATTCGAGCGCGGTGACGGCTATCATCGACATCTGGTTGCTCCAGGACGAGTCCGACACGACCTGTCCCTCGCCCCTGAGACAGTCCCCGACGTCGATCTCGCCGGTGTCAATCGCCTCGACGCCCTCGCCGGCAATCAGGGCGGCGTTCCCGGTCGTATCATTGACGAGCACGCGCCCGTTTTCCGGGAGTCCGACTACGGCACCGCGGAAACTGACAGTCCCGTCCGAGCCGACGGGGATGTCCCCGAGTTGCGCGTCGCCGTCCCGCGGGTCACACTGGACCGTCTCCTGGCCGAGACAGCCCGCGAACGCGACCGACGCCGTGGTCGCAGTGCCGAGCGACGCGAGTAACTCACGTCGGTTCATACCGGTCGTTGGTGTGTCCGTAGAAAAACAATTCCGGTCAGGGTACAGCGCCCATCTACCGACGGTCGATGCGACCCCTGCCGGCCGTGCCACCCATCAGGAAGGCCGCGACGCCGGCAGCCGTCGGTCGGGGTGCTCTTCCATGGGGACGTGTCCAACCCCGCGGTAGGTCACGAACTCGCGCGGGCGGCGAGCCGCCGTCCGAACGGGAGCGGGAGCCACTCGTCGTCGGCCCCCCACTGGAACAGCGTCGGAACCCGGACGTCGCCGATGTCGTAATCGTCCCAGACGGCTGGCGAGACCTCGTAGTCGGACGGGAGCGTCGGCGGTCCGGTTCCCAGGGTGTCCGCGTCGCCGTCGTAGTGCTCCCGGTAGGTCTCCGCGAGTTCGACGACGGCGCTGCGGTTCCCCCGACCGTGGCGTCACGTACCGGGGAACGAACTCGCCGCCCGACGACGTGATAGTCGCAGCGAGCGCAGAGAGCAGGGCGGCACCGCCCGCGTTGAGCACGACGAGCCGCGAAACGACGTCCGGGCGGTCGGTTGCGAGCCGCCACGCGACGCCCCCGCCGACCCCTCGTCCCTGGCCGGCTGTTAGCTCCCCATCATCTCTCACCGGCTGTCGACTCCCGATAGGAAGGGGCGTACAAATGCCCTGTCGAGTGACGAAGCTACTTTGCCGGGCGGTCGAAACAGGGGTGTATGAGCGTCCACCCGACGGCACTCATCGAGGACTCGACGCTCGACGACGTCGAGGTCCGCGAGTACGTGACGGTGCACGACTCCGAAATCGGGGCCGACTCGCGAATCTACGAGCGTGTCTCGATAAAGAAGTCCACGCTCGGCGAGTCCGTCGACGTCAACGCGAACAGCTACGTCGAGAACGTCGACGTCGGCGACCGCGTCCAGGTCGGTCCCAACGCGTCGGTGGTCGGCGTCACGCACGCGCTCACGGACGAGGGTATGGAACACCGGAACGACTGCTTCGAGGAGATCGTGCTGGAACCCGGCGCGTTCGTCGGCGCCAGCGCAGTCGTGTTACCGGGCGTCCGCGTCGGGCGGGACGCCGTCGTCGGGGCGAACGTGACTGTGACCGAGGACGTCGCTCCCGGGACCGTCCTTCGAGGGGACCAGTAGAGAGAATCCACCCGGTGCACTCAGTCGGTCGACACCGTCGTCTCGCCGTCCCCTCCTTCGATCTCTTCGAGGACGCGCTCGTGGAACTCCCGGAGCACCTGGGATTCGTCCTCGGCGAGCACGACGTCGGAGGCCATCAGCGTCGCAAGTCCGAACGCCTTCGGCGAGGGCGACTCGACGCGGGTGGCAACCACGTCGACGTCCTCCTCGGCTATCGCCGCGAGCACCTCCTCGATGCCGGCGACGTTGAGTTTGTCCTCCAGAATCTCCCGGTAGGTCTCCTCGATGACCGCGAAGTCGTCGAGGTCCTCGGCGAATCCGAGCAGCATCTCGCTGGACACCTGCTGTTCGCTCGCGGACTTCTCGTAGCCCTTGTAGCGTTTGAGTATCATCAGCGCCCGGGTCGCGTTGATGCGGAAGTACCGCTGGAGCAGGTCCGTGCCGTCGAGGCTCGCCCGCAGTTTCGCCCGCACGTCCGCCGGGTCGAGGTCGTCGACCAGCCCGAGGACGTCGACTTTCCGGTTGAGCGGGAGTGACAGCGTGAACCCGTGGTCCGCGACGGCCACCTTCACGTTCGCGTTGGCACGCTGGGCGCACTCGTGGGCCAGCAGGCGCGAAAAACCGTCGTTGAACCGCCGCCCGTAGTTCGAGTGGACGTAGTAGTGTCGCTCGTACTCGTCGTGGTCGCGTTCCTCCTCGACGACCAGCCGCCGGTCCGTGCTGACGCTCTCGACCCCGGCGTATCGCACCTGCTCGTCGAACATCCGGACGATGGCCCGGACGCTGTTCTCGTCGAGGGGGAACTCGCGCAGCCAGACGCGCGCTTCGGCTTTCCCCCCGCGGTCGAGCCTGTCGAGCAACTCGCGCTGGAAGGCGAGAATCTCCCGCCCGAGGTCATACGAGAGGGGCAGTCGCTCGGAGAACCACGAGGGGACCGTCGGGCGCGCGCTGGTCCGGTCGACGTACACCTTCGACCCGCGCCGGTATCGGTACTCGAACCGGTCGCCGCCGAGAACGAACACGTCGCCCTGTTCGAGCGTGTCGAGATACTCCTCGTCGAGGTTGCCGACCCACTCGTCGCTGGTCCGGGTGAACACGTCGCAGGTAAAGGAGTCTACTCCTCGTAGTGGTACTCCCCGTCGGGCGGGTCGTTGGTGTCGCGCCATACCTTCGCGTAGACGTTTTTCTCCTCCAGCCCCTCGTAGTCCGCGGTCAGGTACCGGAGGAGTTGTTCCCACTCCTCGTCGCCGTAGTTCCGGTAGGGGTAGGCCCGCGTCAGGATACCCCGTATCTCCGCCTCCGGACGTGGCCCGGTTATCGCCATCCCGTAGACGTGTTGGGTGGCGACGTCCTGTGCGTTCTCGGGGACGAACACCCGGTCGACGAACCCTTGTTGGGCCTTGCGGAGCATGACCGCACACTCGACGAGTTCGTCGCGGTCCAGGGCGATGACCCGCCCTGCCACCGTCTCGCCGAGCTGGTGGCCCGCCCGCCCCACGCGCTGGAGCAGCGCCGCGACCGACTTCGGCGAGCCGACCTGTACCACGAGGTCGAGAGACGGCATGTCGATGCCCAGTTCCAGCGAGGTCGAGGTGGTCACGACGTCGAGGTCGCCCGCCTTCAGCGCCCCCTCTATCTCCTGTCTGCGGTCTTTCGAGAGGCTCCCGTGGTGACAGCCGGAGTTGTCCTCGTCGTAGGCGTCGAATCGCTCCCGGAGGTTGTGCAGGACCCGTTCGGCCCCGGACCGGGTGTTCGTGAACACGAGCGTGTTCGTGTGGTCCCCCACGAGGTCGTGTAGTTCCCGGTAGAACCGCTCGTTGACGGTGTCCGCGCCGGTGTGGACGAGGTCGTCGGTCGGACACGAGAGTTCGATGTCGAACTCCCTGACAAAGCGGGTGTCGACGAGTTCGTACTCGCGGGGCGGGCCGCCGGACTCCTCCCGCCCGACGAGGAACTCGGCCATCGCATCCAGCGGTTCGACCGTCGCCGAACAGCCGATGCGCGTCGGCGAGCCGTTCGCCAGCGCCTCCAGGCGTTCGAGCGAGACGGCGAGGTGGGTCCCGCGCTTGTTCTCCGCGAGGCTGTGTATCTCGTCGACGATGACGTACTCCACGGTGCGGAGTTTCTCCCTGAACTTCGGGGAGTTGAGCAGGATTGCCAGCGTCTCGGGCGTCGTGTTCAGGATGTGAGGCGTCTCCGACAGCATGGCCTGGCGCTCGCTGTCGTCGGTGTCGCCGTGCCGGATTGCGTGGCGTATCTCGACGTCCTCGCCGCGCTCGTCGAGTTTCTCGGTGATGCCGTCCAGGGGCACCTCCAGGTTCCGGTGGATGTCGTTGGCCAGCGACTTCAGCGGGGAGACATACAGGCAGTAGACGCTGTTTTCCAGCCCCTCTTCGGTCCTGTCGCGGCGAAAAAGCTCGTTGATGATGCCGGTAAACGCTGAGAGCGTCTTTCCCGAACCCGTCGGCGAGCAGACGAGAGCGTTCGTTCCCTCGTGGATGAGGGGGATAGCTTCCTTCTGTGGCGGCGTGAAGAAGCCGCCGTTCTGGGGGACGAACTCGCCGAACTCCTCGATCCACCACTCCTGGACGACCGGTTCCAGCAGGTCGAGCACCTCCCCGTCGTCGATCTCGACGGCGTCGGGGTCGAAGGACACGTCGTGGCCGACGAACCTGTCGGTGTCTCCCATCCTGGTAGGACGTCGGGCCGGAGTTTCTTTGATGTTTGGTGTGCGCAGTGAAAGTGAATGACCTCGTTATCGCTCGGTCGCGTCAATCGAGTCTGTCGGCGTCGATGTCGACGCCGGGCGGGGTGGCGACGAGGAACCCGCGGAAGTGCATGAGTTCGCCGCCGCCCTCCTTGATGTCGCGGGCGAATCCGGCCGCCAGTTCGTTCAGATCGCCCTCGACGTTCAACACGAGCACGGCACCCGAGTCGACGAGTTCCAGCCACTCGCCGGGTGGCGTGGACCCGTCGAGCACGCCCAGAACCACGCGCTGGCTCCCTCCCGAGTCGCCCTCGGTCTCGTCGTCGAGTTGGTCCTCCACCGCCTGGAGATCGAGCCCGTCGAAGTCGCTCATGGTGTCGTCCACACCCGGAGAGGGCAAAAATCTGCTGGCAACCCGCACGGTACCGTTAACTTGGGAAGCGACGACAACGGCGAATGAGCAGCTACCGAAATCACTCCGAGCACCCGCATGGAAGCCCCTTCCTGCGGTAGGTCCCGGTCGAAGCACTCTCTCACCTCGAACCGCTCGCCCTGGAACGCCACGACTCCATCGGTCTGCGACCCGAATATCGGTCTCGTGCCGTCGTACTCTTCGAGCCGGACGGCGTCTGCGTCGTACTGGTGGGCCAGTGCCAGCGTGTCACGGAGTTGCTCGTTCCGGAGCACCTGCTCGGTGATCACCGTCCGGGCTTTCTCCAGTGGCGTGTCGACCCGCGAGAGTTCATACGCGCCGAGTCGGTCGTACTCGCCGTCGGGGTTACCCCTGCTCGATTCCGCGACGAGCGTCTCGCCGTCCCAGTAGGTCGTCTCGACAGCGTTCGTGGGAGTGAGTGCGATGGGTTCCGCGTCGAACTCGAAGGTTGCGGCGAACGCCAGTTCATCCTCGTGGCCCTCCAGCGTCCCCCGGGCGCGGAACGCGTAGTGTCCGCCCCCGAGTCCGGCCAGCGCGACGTCCTCGGTGGCGCTCACTCTCGGCACCGGTTCGCCGTCCTCGATGTCGCCGTTGTCGACAGTGAGCGTCCACGTGTGGCTCTCGCCGCCCGGGACCATCATCAGCGGCTGGTTCACCGTTCGCGGCGCGACGTGGTGCCACTCCCCGCCGACGTGCTTGTGAACGTTCCAGTTGTAGAAGTTCGTGTACAGGGTATGCTCGCTCCCGTTCCGGAGGGTGAATTCGACCGATTCACGGGATGTCAGTGTCCTCCCGGACGGGTCGAGGAACGCGTCGACGGCGTCGGTGACGTCGGCTATCGCGTCGTAACAGACCACCCTGTCGACGCCGTCGTAGGCCGGGCACGTCTCCGGCACGGGACCGTCGGGCAGTCTCGACTCGGCCGTCTCGCCATCGTCGCCGGTTTCGCCACCGGGTCCATCGTCACCAGTGTCGTCGCGGTTGCTGTCGTCGTTGCTATCGTCGCTTCCGCCGCCCCCGATACAGCCTGCGAGCAATGCACCACCCGCGGTTCCGCCGATTCCTGCGAGGAAGGTACGTCGAGTCGTCCGCCCGGCTTGCCGGTCTTGCCGTCTCATACCACTCAGTTGCTCCCCGTCCAGTATATAGCGGATGAAGACTCAAACAGTCGTTTCACCCGACCGCACGACCAGTTGTTTCATGGTGGTTGTTGCGATTATTTTCAGCCTCTCTCGGAAAACCTGGGAGTACAGGGCTGACCACACAGGTTTGTGACCGCCCGGCAGTAACGGGTCGCAACTACCACTATCAGTCCATCCCCCGGGGGCTGGCAGTCGTCGACGGCCGGACGAACGCGCCCCTGAGAAGGGCGTAGAACAGCCCGCACGTCGCGCCGAACGCGGCGAGACCCGCCAGGGCCGGCCAGTGGAACCACGGGACCGGGATGGCTACGCCGTGAACGGCCGCCATCCACAGCGCCACCAGGACCGCGACGCCCGCCCAAGAGACGAGCGAGACTGCCGTCCCGAGCGTCGCGCCGGCGACCGGTCCGGTGGTGTGTCGCGGCGAGGCGACCGCCTCGAACGCGAGTGCGACGAGGAGACCCCCAACGACGGCGAGTGCCGACAGCACCACCAACCCGGCAAACAGCAGGGTCAGGCCACCGAGGTTCCCGAAGCCGGCGAGGGCGGCAAGCACCGGCAGGCGGCCGGTGTGGAGGAAGACGGCAGTCGCGGCGACGACGCCGTAGCCCGCGGCGACGGCCCCGCCAGCCGCGGCAGTGAACAGCCGTCCTCTCGTGGTCTGTGGCGGGTCGAGTCGGTCGCGGACGACGGGCGCGAGCGAGAAGACCGCGACGGCACAGGTGAAAAACAGGAGCGACGCGAGGATGCCCGCGTGGGGCATCTCGCGGCTTATCGGCTGGTCGAGCGTGTAGTGCAGCGCGAAGACGTCGACCACCGGCGAGTTGTGGAGCGCGTAAATCTGATCTTCGCGGACGGGCGAGACGTGATGGACGTCGGGGACGAGTCCCCACACTCCACCGGCAGGGACGAGCCACAGCCCCCAGTCCCGGTCGAGTCCGTACCGGAGCGTGATTGCCGTCCCGACCAGCAGGACCAGCGTCGCACCGAACAGGAAATGCGTGAGCGAGCGAGCCATCTACACCGAGTAGAGAGGAGTGCGACGTGCAAGTACGTTTCGCGGTACGAAAGTACTGCTTGACCGGTAATAGTGCCTTTCGTGGCGTTACAGAACGCCTACCGAGCGACCAGATGACAGCTAGACGACAACTTCCGCCTGGAGAAAAGGGGTTCGACCGAAGGCATCACACACAGCGGAGTCGACGCTCGCTCCTGTTCGAACCGCCCGCTCACCCGTCGAACAGCGGCGCGACGACGTCGGGGTTGACGAGGTCGTCGGGCGGTTCCCCGAACCAGCCGGTCGTCATCGACTCCGGGGGGTTGCCAGCGGCCGACCGTGGCGACTCGCCGGGGTCGACCGCACAGAGCACGTAGTAGAACGTGGCTTTCTCGCCGTCGTGCGTCGCGGTGTGTGCGTGGACGCGCGATGGCCGGACCGACTCGACAGTCACGTCGAAGTGCTCGCCCAGTTCCGAGTGGAGTCGCGTCTCGAACGCCTCGACAGCGCCGACCCGACTGCCCGGCAGTCGCCAGCCCTCGTGTCGC
>PXQO01000038.1 GCA_003021285.1 Halobacteriales archaeon QH_2_65_14
TCGAGCGTTTGAGTTCGTTGAACCGCTTCTCCCCGTCGTCGAGTGCGTGCAGGACGACCAGCCGCCACTCCGACCCGATCAGGTCGACCGCCCTGACGACTGCACACGCTTCCTCGTTTTTCTCCTCCGGCGTATCGCCGATTGTCGATGACATCGATGTTACCTACTATCCCCATAGTCAGCTAACAGATAAGTAGGTTTCGGAACGAACTAGGTAACGCAATGAAACTGCAGCAGACTGACGCGGCAGTCGTAGCGGAAACGAACCACGGGACAGCGGCCGTCGTCCCGGGACAGGCAGGTGTCGCCTCTACGGAGGTGCGTAGCTGATGGTGGGAAGCGGCCTCGAAGGGGCCCTCTTGCTCGCCGGTCGCGTCCTCTTCGGCGGCATCCTGGCGCTCATGGGCCTGAACCACTTCCTGAACTTAGACGAGATGGCCGGCTACGCCGAGTACAAGGGACTCCCCGCGGCGAGGCTGTCGGTCGTTGCCTCCGGGGTCGTCCTCGTCCTCGGCGGCCTCGCGCTCGTCGTCGGTGCGTTCCCGGTACTGGGAGCGATTGTCGTGGGGGCATTCCTCGTCGCCGCGGCCGTCACCATGCACGACTTCTGGGCCGTCCCCGAAGAGGAGCAACAGACCGAGATGACCCAGTTCCTGAAAAACGTCGCACTCGCGGGCGGTGCGCTCGCCTTCGCTGCGGTCGGGACCGCCTCCGAATGGGCGTACAGCGCCGGATTGACGGCCTTCTAGACCCGCGGCTGTTCTATCGAGTGGGCGTCGAGTTGTGCTCGAACCCACTGGACATTTAGTAGTCGGCCCCCAATCGGTGCGTATGCCGAACTATCCAACCCATTCCAGGTGGGGTCGTGTGGGGGCCGTCGTGATCAGAAAGCGGTCAGGGCGCTCCGGATTCTCATCGGGCTGGGAGTCGTCTCCCTCGCCATCATCTCCTGGGAGACCCTCGTCGAGTTCGTCGACGTTACCGTCGTCGGACCCAGCGAGACGGCCACCGCCGAACTGCTCTCGACGGGCGTCGAGGTCCCCGCCGAGTTCGTCGCCAGCGCCGGCGCGCTGGTCGCGGCGTTCCTCCTCGCCGGCCTCGCGAACCCCGCCCTCGGCGCTGTCACGCGCCAACACCGCGGCTGGACGCACAGCGTTTCCGTTACGTTCCTGCTGACCGCCGCCATCGCGGGCGCGGTCTGGCTCCTCACTACCGGCCTCAGGATAGAGCGCCAGGTCACTGCCGTCGCCGTCGTCGGGACGTTCTTTGCGGGCATCCTCATCCACCTCGGTCTCGACGACGAAATCCTCTAGCTCGCCCGTCCTGCTCGGCGGTCGTGCGTGAGATTTTTGCGTACTGCTGTGCTGGACGGGAGTGATGAACTCGCTCGCACCCCAGCACCCCTACGAGTGGAACTTCACGACGACGGTCGACGCGGTCGACGGAACCGACGTTCGCCTGGAGTCGACGTGCTTCTACGCCGAGGGAGGCGGACAGCCCGCGGACAGGGGGCAGATCGACGGCATCGACGTCGTGGACGTCCAGCACGCCGACGGCGGGGTCGTCCACCGTCTCGCCGAGCCACCGGCGTTCGAGGCCGGCGACGAGGTCGATGCGGCGGTCGACCCCGACTTTCGCACCTACTGCATGCGCGCACACACGGCGAGTCACGTCCTCTATGGCGCGGGGCGGCGACTCCTCGACGACCTCGGCTACGGCGGTTTCGACATCAAGGCCCCCGAGGAGGACGCGCCCAGCGCCGACGGGAAGGTCCGCGTGGACTTCGCGACGCCGACGGACATCGACGACGGGACGCTCGTCGACCTGGAACGCCTGACGAACCGCGCGGTCTGGGACTCCCGAGGGGTGAGTTGGGAGACGATGGACCGGGACGAAGCGCTGAACAGCGAAGAGATCGCGTTCAACACGAAGACCGAGGAGGGAATCGAGGGCGACACCGTCCGCGTCGTGACCGTCGAGGACTGGGACGTCGCAGCCTGTGGCGGCACACACGTGCGCAACACCCGCGAGGTCGGGCCGGTGACGGTGCTCGACCGGTCGAACCCCGGCGAGGGGCTGACCCGCGTCGAGTTCGCGGTCGGCCGACGAGCTATCGAACGCCGTGGGGCCGAACGCCGACGGGCGATGACGGCGGCGGAGATGCTCGAAACCGGAGTCGAGGACCTCCCCGATGCCGTCGAGCGGCTCCAGGAAGAAACCCGGACGCTCCGGGCCGAGCGCGACGAGTTCAAGTCGAAGGTGATCGACGCCAGGATAGCGGAGTTGCGCGACGAAGTCGTCGAGAAAGACGGTGCCACCTGGCTCGCCGGCACCGTGAGTGGGCTGGACGCGAACGGCCTCGCGGAGAAGGCAGGGGAACTCGTCGGCAACGAGGCCGACGTCGTCGCACTCGTCGACGAGGCGGGTGCGTATCTCGCCGTAGCGACGACCGGAGACGTGGACGCCGGCGCGGTGGCAGACGACGTAACTGACGAGTTCGGCGGCGGCGGTGGCGGCAGTCCGACCGTCGCTCAGGGCGGTGGGCTCGACGCCGAGAGCGACGACATCGTCTCCTACCTCCGCGAGTGACGCGCGAGCGTTCGAAAGGAAGCGCTGGCCACCGCGGGACCCGGCGGACCGAAACGATTACTCTTCGGCCGGGCGACGGGGAAGTATGGACCTCGAGGACGCGCTCCGTGCCAGGTCGGGCGTCATCTGTGCGGTGGGTGCCGGCGGCAAGAAGACCACACTGTACACGCTCGCCGCTCGGGGGGAGACCCGGACGGTCGTGACATCCACGGTCCGTATCCCGATTTTCGACCCTCACGTCGAGCGCATCGTCGTGACAGAGACGCCGGGTCGGGCCGTCGAGGGGAACGACGACTGGCCACTCGGCGTCGTTCCAGCGCGCGAGGGCGAGAACCGGTATCGGGGATACGACCCGAAGGCCGTCGACGACCTCGCGTCGGCGGGGGCGGTCGACCGCATTCTGGTCAAGGCCGACGGCGCGCGAACGCGCGAGTTCAAGGCTCCCGGCGAGCACGAGCCACAGATTCCCGAGAGTGCGGACGTCGTCCTCCCGATAGCGAGCGTCCAGGTGGTCGGCCAGCCCCTGGCCGAGGAGGCCGTCCATCGCCCGTCGCGGGTCGCTGCCATCGCCGACGCGGACCCGGGCGAACGGCTCACCGCCGAGGACGTCGCTGCCGTCCTGGCGAGTCCGGACGGCGGACACAGGGCCGTCCCACCGGACGCGGCCGTGATTCCCGTCCTCAACAAGGTCGACGACGACGAGTGGGCGGCGGTCGCCCGGCAGGTCGCGGACGCAATTCACGAGCAGGCGGACGTCCCACACGTCGCCCTCACGAGCATGACCGCCGACGAACCGCTCGTCGACGTCGTGGCGTGACCGGCGGGGTTTGGGCCGCAGGCGGTCGGTCTCACACGGAATCGAGCCGGTCTATGGCCGTCTGGAGGTCCTCGCGGGAGTTTACGTTCTCGAAGCTCTCGGTGGAGGCGACCGTCTCGATTTCGTCCCCCTCGACGACGACGTAGTCGAGGTCCTCAAGCGGGGCGACGATGCGCCGGTCGCCACGGTCGAGGGCCACGTCACACGCCCGGCGCATCGCCACGGTCCGGTAGACGGCCTGGGTGGTCTGGAACCAGCCGTCGTCGAGCCGCGGGACGGCGGCGTCGTGGGACGCGGCGCGGTCGAAGAGGTGGTCGACCAGCGCCGGGTCCACGAACGGCATGTCGCAGGCCACGACCAGCGAGTACTCGCCGCCGGCGACCGCGAGCCCGTTCCGGATGCCGGCGACGGGGCCCCGGTCGGGCGTCTCGTCCTCGGCGTAGCCCACGTCGAGGGGATACCCTGCCATCGCGTTCCGGAGTGCGGGCGTCTGCTCGGGGCGACAGTTCACGACGAGGTCGTCCACGACGTTGCGAAGTCGGTCCGCGACGCGACGTATCATCGGTGTCCCGGCGAGGTCGGCCACGGCCTTGTCCCCCTCGCCGAAGCGAGTCGAGCGTCCGCCCGCGAGGATGACGCCACTGCGCATGCGTCGACGTTCGCTCCCGCCGTCAATGACTGTTTTCCTCGACCTGGCTCCAGAGTCGCCAGAGCGCCCGATAGAGCGTCCACGCGTCGACGTCGAACCGCTCGCAAAGCCCCCGGCAGGTTTCCTGGTAGGTCAGGTACGCCGCCCGCGAGGGTGGGTCGGGGTACGGCTCGTCGAGTTCGCCGGCCTCGCAGAGGACGGTCCACTCGCGGTCGCCGACCACGACGTAGCGCTCGGGAAACAGGAACAGCAGGAACGCCGACGCCACCGGGACGTCCACCCCCTCCAGGCCGGTCAACCGGTCGAGCTTTTCGGCCACTCCGCCGTCGTCGAGAATCGCCGACAGCGCGTCGACGACGTCGTCGAAGTCGTTGTCCCGGAACCGCTGTTCGGTGTCGCGGCGCTCCTCGTCGGGGTACGCACCGAGGTAGCGCCTGAAGTACCACTGGACGACCCACTCGGCGTCGCGCCAGCCGTACTCCCCGCTCGCAAACGTCCCCCGGAGCATCTCGACGTGTTCGGTCTCGACCGAATACAGCGGTTCCACGTCGCGGTACTCGTCTGCTTTCTCCTCGACGAGCGAGCCCGTGAGTTCCATGGGACGGAGTACGGAGACCTGACTGGTGAACGTTTCCGTCGAATATCTGCGTTTTCGGGGTCTGTCGTGCCCACGGTGTTCGACTCCGCCCCCTCCCGGGGCGAGAGCGAACTGCTGGCGTTCACAGCGTCCTCGGACTAACTCCCCACGTCGGGCGTCCTCGGACCAACTTCTGGGCACGGCCGCCTCGCCTCATCGACCCTCGGCGGCCGGTTCACACTGCTGTTCGAGCATGAGCCACCGTTCCGGTCCCTCGTCCGGGCTACCGACCGGGTCGGCGTAGTGGAACCGGACGACGCCCACCTGCTCGACGCGGTACTCCTGGAGCGACCCGACTCGCTCGCACGCCCAGTCGAGGTATCGCTCGGCGAGGTGGGGCGTGGTGTTGAGCGCCGAACTGTGGACCGACGACATGTACTTGCGATGGCGGAACGTGTCGTACACCTCCGAGCCGTCGGGCGGGCGGTCCAGGGCCCTGTCGGCGTCACCGACCGTGTAGACGGTCGAGCCGTCCGCCAGTTGTGCTTCGACGACGTACCAGCTGTACCCCTGGGACGGGTTCGGTGCGTACACCCCCCATCGCTGTTCGTTCGGGACGCTATCGATCCCGTCCGGGAGGTCCAGCGCGGTCGCGTGCGCGGCGCTGAACAGGACGACCCAGACGAACACGATAAGTCCCGAGACCGTGAGCAACGACCGGCCGTACTGAACGAGCAGGGACGCGGCGGTCCCGTGTCCGTGCTGGCACAGCCAGTCGAGGCCGCGGCGCTCGAACGGTGGCCGCCCGAGCGGGCCGAGGTCGGTGGCCGTCGGCAGCCGGTCCCGCCAGCCGGCCGGGACGAGTCGTGCGAGCCGGTCCCAGAACGGCGTCGTGAGATACGGGAGCACCGACGCCGCCAGGACGAGCGGGAACAGACCGACCGACAGCGAGACCACCATCCCCGCGAACGCCCCGAGATACGCGAGGGCGAACACGGCTCGGAGCCGTCCGGTCGTCAGCAACAGGAACGCGACCGAGCCGGCCAGCAGCGTCACCCACAGCCAGTTCAGCGCCTCCAGGAGCAGGGGCGAGCGAACGACGATGTCGCCGACGAATCGCCGCGTCACCTCGTCGGCGAGCGCGATTTCGAGCGCCTTGCCGGCGTACCAGGTATCGCCCCCGTGTTTCAGGATCGCGTTCGAGGTGAACACCGCGAGCGGCTGGGCGAGGAGCGCGGCCGTCGTGAACCCCACGACCGAGGGCCTGGCCGACCCCCGACGGAGGGCGTCGACGGACCATCGCTCCCCGAGCGGGGACAGGAGGGCGACGAAAAGCACGACCCGAAGCAGGCGGTCACCGGCGTTGAGCACGGCCGGGTTGCGCGCCTGTAACGAGAGCAACAATCCGAGCGAGACGAAGCCGACGAGTCTCGTCCGGTAGCCGAGTATCAGTGCGACTGCGAACAGCCCGGCTACGACGAACAGGAGCTGTTGCACCCACAGTTCGCCCGAAAGTGCGTGGACGGAGAAGCCGCTGTACTGGCTCGCACTCTCGTAGACGGCACGGGGATAGACGCCGTCGTCGGTGTAGTACAGGGCGATGTCCCCGGCACGGGTGAGCAAGTCGACCAGGATGATCGTCCCGAGGGCGATGCGCACGGCGGCGAGTGCCCGCGTATCGACCTCGAAGCGGGCGCGAACGCGCCGCCGAACCGGGCCGAGTCGCTCCCAGAACTGCATCGCCGTGCCGAACCTGGACTGGGTGGAGGGCAATCTAGTGGCCCATCTGCAGGGCCCCGGAATAAATTTTCCGTGTACTGGACCGGGCAGTGTTAACTGAGCGACCGTGCTGATGGGCGAACAAGTCCCCCGAGTCGAGCGGTCAGGGGCTTCCATGCGGGTGCTCGGAGTGATTTCGGTAACTGCTCGTTCGCCGTTGTCGTCGCTTCCTAAGTTAACGGTGCCCTTCTCCAGAGAGCCACGGATTCAAAGAGGGGGTTGAAACACTCGAATGCGTCGAACTGTGGGTGGACTCATAGTGGTTGTTGTGATTAGTTACTGCCGTGGAGTCACAGATATCCCGTTTCAGAGTGGTTGTTGTAAGTATGTACCGCCGTGGAGTCACTCCTCGCCCGTTTCAGCCGCCGAAACAGGGATAATTCCGGGCAGGGCCCAAAAGAGTCACAGCAACCACTATCAGTGTCAGTCGTCGTCGGCGAGCGCCTCGACAGTCTGACTTTCCTCGCTGTGACGGAGACAGGCCGATCTGTGCCCATCGCCGTGGTCGGTGAACTCCGGGACAGTCTCCTCGCAGGGAGTCACGAACTCTTCGGAGAGGAAATTGGCCGCCTCCTCCATTTCCCCATCGACGATCCAGTCGAGTGCTCTTTCGAGGGACGTCTCGGCGCTGGTGTCGCCCAGCTGGTCCGGCAGATTGAACTCGTCCCGTATCTGGTCTTTGATCGCCCCGTCGGATGCATCCCCATGGCCGCCCTCTTCGATCAGGGCGTTTTCCTCAATGAGATCGATGTCGATTGCCTCTGACCTGACGCTATCCCTGAAGTTCAGGACTGCACGCCAGGCGTCCTGGTCCATATCGACGTCGTTCGACTGGATGACCCTGTGACAGCGAGTGTGGAACCGACACCCGCTCGGTGGGTTCGCAGGATTGGGAACCTCGCCGGTCAGTTCGATCCCCTGGGCTCTGGTTCGGGGGTCCGGCGTCGGAATCGCCGAGAGCAACGCCTCCGTGTACGGATGCTGCGGGTTGGCGAACAGCTCCTCGGTCTTCCCGATTTCGACGATTTCGCCGAGATACATGACCGCGACCCGGTCACACACCTTCCGTATCACGGACATGTCGTGGCTGATGAACAGCAAGGAGAGCCCGAACTCCTCCTGGAGGTCGTTGATGAGCGAGAGAACCTCGGCCTTGATCGAGACGTCGAGCGCCGACACTGGCTCGTCCGCCACGATGAAGTCCGGATTGAGCACGAGCGCTCGGGCGAGCGCGATGCGCTGTTTTTGACCCCCGGAGAACTCGTGGGGGTACCGGTCGTAGTCCTCCGGGGAGAGCCCCACGCGTTCGAGCAGGTCCTCGACGATGGCTCGACGCCGGTGTTTGTCGTCCATTCCGTGAACGAGCAGCATCTCAGCTATCGCACTCCCGACGGTCATCCGCGGGTTGAAACTCGACGAGGGGTCCTGGAAGATCATCTGAGCGTCCCGGCGGAACGCTTTCAGCTCCTTCTTGCTGAACTTCGTCACGTCGTTGGGATGGGTTCCGTCGTCGTTTCTCGACTCTCCGGCGCGTCCGCCGCCGTTGAAGATGACCTCGCCGTCGGTCGGTTCCTCCAGATGCATGATCGACGTCGCTGCCGTCGACTTGCCACAGCCCGATTCGCCGACCAGCCCCAGCGTCTCGCCCTGATAGATGTCGAAACTGATGCCGTCGACCGCTTTCGCGGCCCCGACGGTCCGGTTCAGCAGGCCGGCCTTCAGGATGTAGTGTTTCTTGAGGTTCCTGACCGAGAGGATGGGTTTGTCAGTCATCCGTCGCACCCACCTCCGTTGACGAGTCCTCTATCGCTGTGTCGTCTTCGAGTTCGCGGTCCCTGACGACCGACTCGTCGTAGCCGTGCTGGTAGAACACACACGAGACCTCGTGGTCGGAGTCGATTTCCATCTCGGCTGGCTGTTCGCCGATGGTGCAGTCCTCGATTGCGTGTTCACAGCGCGGTGCGAACCGGCAGCCGTCCGGCGGGTCGAGCGGGTCCGGGAGCTGCCCCGGAATCCCACCCGTGTCGACCCCCTTGTCGGGGAGACAGCGCATCAGTGCCTGCGTGTACGGATGTGCCGGCTGTTCGAAAATCTGGAAGACGTCGCCTCGTTCCATCACCTTGCCCGAGTACATGACGATGACCCGGTCCGCTATCTCGGCGACGACGCCGAGGTCGTGGGTGACAAACAGGATCGACATCCCGTACTCCTCCTGGAGTTCGTTCAACAGCCGAAGTATCTGGGCCTGGACAGTCACGTCGAGGGCTGTCGTCGGCTCGTCGGCGATGAGGAGATCAGGTTCCGCGACCAGCGCCATGGCGATCATGGCACGCTGTTTCTGTCCGCCGGAGAACTCGTGAGGATAATCGTTGAACCGGGCGCTCGCGTTCGCGATGCCGACCCTGTCCAGCAGGTCAATCGCACGAGCGCGTGCTTCCTTCTTGGGGACGTCCTGGTGGACGCGCAGCGCCTCGACGATCTGCCAGCCGACAGTGTAACAGTGGTTCATCGCCTCCTGGGGGTTCTGGAAGATGTGCGCGATGTTGTTCCCCCGGATCGACCGGAGTTCCTTCTCGCTCAACTCCATCAGGTTCAGTCCCTTATTCCTGATCGTCCCGTCGACCTGTCCCGGCGGCTCCTTGATGAGACGCGTGATCGACTCCGTGGCGACCGTCTTCCCCGACCCCGACTCGCCGACGATACAGACAGTCTCGCCCTTGCGAACAGTGAAGTCGATCCCGTCGACCGCGAGCAGTGTTCCGGCGTCGGTTCTGAACGTCGTCGAGAGGTCTTCGACCTCCAGGAGCGGTGCATCCTCGTCGAAATCAGGTAGGTTTGAACTCATTTGTCAGCCTCCGCTTCTGCCTGCGGGTTCAGCGCGTCGAGCAATGCGTCACCGAGGAAGTTGAACGCCAGGATAGTGAGAAAGAGGACGAACCCCGGCGCGAGGACGATCCACGGGGCAAACGAGAGGTCGCTCCGCCCGGAGGCGATGAGCTGTCCCCACGACGGCAACTCCGAGTCGCCGAGACCCAGGAACGCGAGCTGTGCCTCGAACAGGATGAAGCCCGGAATCAGGAGCGTGAGCTGTGTGATGATGCTACTGGCCGTGTTCGGCACCACGTGCTTCCTGATGATCCGGTACTTGCTCGCCCCGCTTATATTGGTCGCCTTGATGAACTCCTCTTCCGTAACCGATAACGCCTTACTGCGTACGTATCGTGCGGTTCCGCCCCAGCTGAAGATAGCGAACACGAAGATGAACATCCCGAGGGTGGCTCCGTAAATGTACAGCACCAGGAGAAACAGGATGAACGTCGGGAACGAGATCACGATGTCCGTAAAGCGCATCATGATTTCGTCGACCCAGCCGCCCGAGAAGGCGCTGACCGTCCCGAACGTTATCCCGATGGTGGCGACGATGAGCGTCGTGATGAAGGCGATCTTCATGCTGATCGTCATGCCGTGGATGATTACGTCCAGGATGTCTTTCCCGCCCTGCGTCGTTCCGAGTGGATGTGCCCAGGTGCCGTGACACCTGCCGTTACTGACTTCGCCCAGACACCGTGGAACGTGATTTTCGCTGATGTGATAGAACGCAGGGGGCTGGTGCCCTCTGAGAATGTCCTGTTCGGGCCTCTTGATGAACAGCGGGCCGAGCAGTCCCCCCACGAAGACGATACCTAACCAGACCAGGCTCACGACCGCCGGCCGGTTCCGCTTGAACTCGCTCCAGTAGTACTTCGTCATCCTGGGATTCTGATACAGCGGCAGGACCAGGTAGATCAAGAACACGAAGATCGTAAATATGAACAGGTAATCGAGGTTCGACGGGTTGTAGTCCAGCCCGAGCGTCTCGAACAGTCCCGACAGTCCGAGGTCCTCTCCAAGTTTGGGGAACGTCTTTTCCCGTTCCCCGACCCTGAATCGGTCGAACAGATACAGCGCCACGAGCGGGAGGGCTGCCACCAGCATCAACTTCGTGTTGATGGAGATGCTGAGGCCAGTCGAGTCCGTGAACTCGTCCCAGTCGACTTGGTCGAATCGATCCGGTTTTTTCGTTGCCATGGTTTATCTGTCGTCGTAGCTGATCCGCGGGTCCAGGATGGTGAACACGAGGTCCTCGATGAGGTTCCCCACGACGCCGATGAACGTAAACACCAGCAGGGAACCTAACACGAGGTTCGTATCCTGGTTGATGAGCGCGTTGAACGTCAACCGTCCGAGGCCGGGAATGCCGAAAACCACCTCGACCAACACTGACGACCCCAGGAAGATGGCGAGCAACTGCCCGACGACGGTCGTCGACAGCGGCACCATCGTGGGACGCATGACGTGGTAGGCGTACGCGCGCATCGGCGAGACGCCCTTGGCCTTTGCCGTCTTCATGAAGTCGGCGTTGAGGAACTCCGCGGATTCGTTTCGCGAGACGCGCATGATTCCTCCGATGGACCCAGTGACGAGTACGAACACTGGTAGTATTAACTGTCGTATGTTTTCGAGGCTGAAGACCGCTACGTCCGGGTTGTATATGACGGGTACCCACCCCAGCCAGATGGCGAAGACGAGTAACAGGATAATCCCGAAAAAGAAGTTCGGGATGGCGAACCCGAAGAACGCGAAGCCGGTCGCCAGGTGGTCCTTCCAGCTATACATGTTGATAGCCGAGTACACCCCGACGAGCGGGCCGATCAGCAACGTCAGTATCGTCCAGGGCACGGAGTACTGTGCGCTGTAATATAACCCTTCGAGGAGGGCTTGCGGTACTGGTTGGCTACGATACTCCGACCATCCCCAGTTGAGGGTATACACGTTCTGCAGGAAGTCCAGATACTGAACGTGTATCGGCCGGTCGAGTCCGCGGAGTTCCTCCGCACGCTCGATGGCTTCCTGTGGATCGTTACCCTGTAATGCCGCGTCTGTCGCGGCTTGCTGGATGGCGGGGTTCGGAGCGAAATGCATGAGGATGAAGGCAATCGTGACGATAACCAGTGACACGATTCCTGCCCATGCAACCCGTGCAGTGATGTATTTTCCGAGTCCCATCGTTTCTCCCTTGCCGAGTACGTAAAGGTTGAACCTTTTGCGGATTGATTCTACCGTTGCGATACGCTTAAACGAACCGGAGGGGCGAGTTCGCTACGTTACTCTTCGAAGTGCCACGCCGGGAGGTCCCACCCGTTGTTGAAGATTTCGCTCGGGCCGACGAGATCGGGGTTGTATCCGTAGAGGTCGTCCTCGAAGGTGAGCATGATGTACGGCTGTTCCCTCGCGACGTTGATGAATATCTGATCGAACGCCTCCTTCATCTCCGGGATGGTTTCGGCTTCCCGGGCCTGCTGGAACAGTTCCTGTGCGTTGAACTCGGGGTAGTACCCGACCGGGTTGTAGAAGCAGGTCGGCCCGTCGAAGAAGAACTGGTTCGTCAGGGGGTTCTGCGGGAACGTGTTCAGGCCGAAGACGAGCGACATGTCCCAGTCCTCGCTCGCGTGGACGGAGCGCGGGCCGGGGTTTTGCGGCGCCGGGGAATCCCACGTCACTTCCTCGCCGTCGATGGTCGCCGATCCGCCCTCAGGCGTTCCCGTCCAGTAGTCGTTGGAGAACCGGACGCCGTCGATAGCCTCGACGGAGACGCTGATACCGAGGTTCTGTTCCAGTTCCTGGGCGGCGAACTCGCCGGTCAGCCGTTCAGTGTCCTGACCTGCGCTGTGATAGAGGTCGAGTTCGACCTGATTGCCGTCCGGTGTGACCAGGTCGCCGCCGTCGAAGCGGTAGTCGTAATCGGACTTGTTGAACGCCTCCTCGGCCTTGCTGCGTGCCAGGTCCTCCCCGTACTGTTCCGAGGAACCGAACTGGTCTATCGAATCGTCGCCCGGATACCAGCGCGAGAACCGGGGTTGCCACGTGTAGTGTGGCTGTGCGCGACCACGGTAGACTCCCTGGATGAGGTCCTGCTTGCTGATTGCCATGGCCATTGCCTGCCTGAACTCCATGTGCCGAAACAGGTTTCCGGGACCAGTCGTCCAGCCGTTGTCCCGCATGTTGACCGAGATGATGGTGTTGTACGGCTGGGGAATCTGGTACATCGAGACGTTGGGGTCGTCCTGGAACTCCTGGAACCGCTCGGGCGGGATGGAGGCCGCGTCCGCCTCGCCGGACTGGAGGGCTCCGATCCGCGACGCCTGTTCCTCGACGACGCTGATCGAGGCACCTTCGAAGTACGGTGCCCCGTTGAACAGTTCGGGGCCCCAGTCGATGTCCTGGATGTAGTACTCGTGGTTCCGGACGTACTGGGTGCCGGCCCCACGCGTCCAGTCGCTGAGGACGAACGGCCCGAGGTTGCCGGTGAACTGGAGTTCGAGCAACTCCTTGTCCTGGCGCATGCCATCGGCGTCTTCCTCCATGACGTATGGCTCCATCAGACCTTTGGGAATGGGATATTCCAGCGGGTCGAACGTCTGTGGCCAGAGGAGCTGGGGGTTCTCGAGTTCCGCCTGGAACTGGAGTTCGCCCGTCTGCTCGATGTTGATTCCACCCCAGGTGGCGGAACTGGCGGTGTTTGCCCAGTCGCTCTTGTGGACCTCCTCAATCTGGTAGACGAAGTCCTCGGCGGTGACACTGCCGTACGGGTCACTGAACTCCAGCCCCTCGGTGATGTCGAACACCCACACCATCCCACCGTCGTCGGTGTTCATGTCGTACACGAGGGGGAACAGTTCGTTGTTGTCGTCGAACGTGTACCCCTGGTCGATTGTCCGCCCGATGGCGGTACCTGCTCCTGCCTCCGTGTTGTACAGCGGGTTCAGCGTCTCGAACGACGCGGAGGTGACCGTGTCGTACGTGCCGGAGACCTCTGGCAGTTCGTCGATGGGTTCATCGTCGTCATCGTCGTCGCTGAAAGCGTCGTCTTCGTCGTCGGAATCGTCAGAGTCACCGGAGTCACCGGAGTCGCCGGAGTCGCCGGAATCACCGGAGTCGCCGGAGTCGCCCGAGTCGCTGTCAGCGGGGGTGCTATCGTCGCTCGTGTCATCGCCGGTGTCGTCGGAATCGCCGGAATCGTCGTCTCCGAGGCAGCCGGCCATTGCGGCGGTGCCGCTGATGCCGACCATTGCCAACCACTGGCGACGGCTCAGGAAGCGGGTCTGTGACTTCTTGGCATAACGTCGCATATGATACCCGATATTCGAGCATTGTGTAAAAAGGTTATGATGGATTGGTCGTGAGATAAACGAGGAGCTTTGAATAGTTTGTGGGCGATAACCCCTCTGAGAGCGGTGCGCATTGACCCCCACAAAAATGATGGACTTGCTGACCGTTGGCACGCTATCAGCTACTGAAACTGGTGGGGCGGAACTCTCGTCAACTGATATGTATCTAGTCAGTTTACGATATGGGCAAGGATACAAGTTACCCCAACCTGCAAAGATATTCGCACAGTGGCACTGGCGGAGATCGGTTCTAGTCCATTGCGATATAGGTCTGCGTGCTGCTGATCCCTTCGATTGACTGGATTTCGGTGGCCGCGATGTCCTTTACTGCAGCGGGCGACTCAACGTCCGCGATGGCGATGATGTCGACGTCGCCGGCGACGATGTGGGCGCGTTCCACCCCGTCGATACGTTCGAGTTCCGTTTTCAGCCTGTCCGCCTCTCCCGTGTGTGCTTTGACCATGATGTAGGCTTTGACCATACTCAGACACCTCCGAGCGCCGCGCGACCGGTATCGCCCACGATGAGGCTCCTGACGTCGTCCATTTTTTCGGAGTCCGAGAGGATGACCAGCTGGGTTCCGACCTCAAGCGTATCGTCGGGGGTAGGGATGCGCAGTGACTCGGTCTCGGTCCCGATGGCGAGAAGCTTCGCCCGGCTGGGCAACTCCAGTTCCGAGAAGCTGTAGCCGTGCATCGGTGCCGACTCGGTCACTGTGAACTCGACGAGTTGCAGGTTCTGTTCGATATCGGCGATAGCGCGGATGTTGCCGCCTACCAGCGCGTTTTTCGCGACGATAGCTCCGAGCCGCTCGGGATAGATGACCTGGTCGACCTCGTTGACGTACTCCCGGTAGATGTCCTCGCGATAGTCCTCGTCGATACGCATCACCGTCCGGCAACCAAAGTGGTTCGCTATCGTGCATGCGGCGAAGTTCACGTTGAGGTCGCCGGTCAGTGCACCCAGCGCGGCCGCCTCCTCGAGGCCGGCCTGCAGCAACGTCTCCTCGTTCCCACCGTCTCCCTCGATTACCTCGAAATCTTCTTCGCGTGCACGAGCTGCCATTTCCGCGTCGCGTTCGACGAGGACGACGTCGTGTCCGCTCTCCCGTATTGCCCGCGCCGTTCGCAGGCCAACGCGTCCCGCACCGACAATGATGAATCGCATATACGATGGTATGGCGACCGGGGGAATAAAGCTATTCACCAGCCGGGTCCCGCACGGAGTCGTCCGGCACTGTTCAGATAAGAGATTCTCAAAGAGAACTGCGACCAGCATGAAAGCCCCGGCTTGCTGAACTCCCGCGACTCGTTGCGGTCCTCGGCCTGGGGCCTAAAGGGGCGAAGCGCTCGCCGAGCGAGACGAAGCAAGCACCGCAGTACAACGAGGAGCGCACTGAGTCGGAGCCGGCGAGCGCTTCGGGGCTTTCATGCTGTTTACAACTCCGTAACCGCTTATCTGAACACCCCCAGTCGTCCTGGGGGAACACTTTTGATATGGTACCGTGTACCATTATATTAGGATGGTACGGGCGTTTATTATGGTGAAGACGGCAGCGGGAAAGTCAGCCGACCTGCAGGACCGGATACGGGAGATGGACGGTGTACTCGACGGGCACGTGGTGGCCGGTCAGTACGACGTCATCGTCGAAGCCGAGGCGGACGAGGTATACACCGTGATCCACGCCGTCGCGACTGATCTGAACGAACTCGACGGCGTGACGGATACGCGGACGTATATCTGTCTTGAGTGACACCCTCTCCGCCCTGAAGACGGGGTTTTGCGCCTGCTCAACTACTTGACCTCCTCCCCGCGCTAAAGCGCGAGGATTCCCACGGCACCGCACCGCTGGATTGGGATATTAGGGTTTGCGCGTCACTCGGCGGGTGCTCGCGGTTGGAATCCACGAGTCCGGCTGAACTGAATGACGCGAGGCTGGGCCAAACAGCCGTTACCGCTATCCCCCAATGGGGGAGTCACGGGTAGCGTTTTCTGTCGGATGTTATCGGCTCCGTTTATATCTCCGTGCGCGACCACACCACACCGGTCGCACTTCCACAGCCCACGTTCAACACGG
>PXQO01000039.1 GCA_003021285.1 Halobacteriales archaeon QH_2_65_14
CCGTGAGAGTCCCCCGAGTCGAGACAGCGGGGGCTTCCTGCGGTCGGTCCCGGTCGAAGCACTCTCTCCGGGGACTTGATCGCCGATCAGCACGGTCGCTAAGTTAACACTGCCGGGAGAAGCCGGAACAGTTTTTCCCGGCACGCCGGACAATCCGACGATGGCCCGACGTAACAGCGGCCAGGTTCTGCACGCTCGCGGACGTCCCCCCGGACTGCATCAGGGACCACAACCGCCGGTTCGTCCGGCTGGCGCTCCGGCGCGACGGGCCGGGCAGGTAGTGGCCGCGCTCACAGTTCGGGAGCGACCTCCTCGCCCAGGCGGTGGATGCAGTCGGTCATCGCGTCGGTCCCGACGCCGGGGTGGTAGGTCCGGAAGATGAAGTGAACGTCGTCGCCCAGGGCCTTTTCGTACGTTTCGAGCCGTTCGGTCACCTGCTCGGGCGTGCCGAAGATGGCCTGGTCTTTCAGTTCCTGCCTGCGCTCGGGGTCGAGTTCGTCGACTGGCTCGCCGGAGAAAATCTCCGCGTACCGGCGCTGGATGTAGAGGTACCCCCCCTTCATCGTCTCCCAGGCCTCCTCGCGGGAGTCGCCGACCCAGCCGTGCTGAATGACATACACCGTAAAGTCGCCCTCGATGCCCTCGTTCTCGCGGACGGTCCGGATGTCCTCGACGCGCTTTTTGATAGCGCCGATGGAGAGCGACGACGGCGCACACCAGGCGTCGGCAGTGCGCGCCGCGCGGCGGACGGCGGGTTTCGCCGCACCGCCGAGCATGACCGGCACGTGTTCGCCGGCGGGCCTGGGAGTGATCGAGACGTCCGTCGGCACGTCGTGGAACTCGGAGTCGTAGCCGAGTTCGCCCTCGCTCCAGGCGTCACCGAGGAACTCGACGAGGTCGGCGAGGCGCTCGGCGCGTTCCTCGCGGGGCACGCCGAAGACGTCGAACTCGCGGGGGTTCGAGCCGATGGCGAGCCCCAGCGTGAGGCGGTCGTCCGAGAGCAAATCCACGGTGGCCGCGTCCTCGGCGAGCCGGATGGGGTCGTACAGCGGCCCGAGCGCGACGCAGGAGCCGATCTCTATCTCGTCGGTCTCGGCGGCCATCGCGGCCAGCGTGGGCATCGTCGCCGAGAGGTAGCCGTCCTCGGCGAAGTGGTGTTCGGACACCCACGCGCTGTCGAGGCCCGCGTCCTCTATCGCCCGCGTCACTGCAAGCACCTCGTCGTAGAGCGCGCTCATCTCGCGGTCGTCGTCCGGCCGCTGCTGTGCGGTGAACAGTCCGGTCCCGAGTTGCATACGAGCCCGTTCGGAGCGCGCGAGTTAAGGGTTGGCGAATCCGGCGCCACTCTCCCCGATACAGTCGTGCTCATCTGTATTCTTGATAGTAGATGAAATAGTACGGGCGGCTACTGGGCGCTCCGGTGGGGAGAGTGCTCGGTTCCCTCGTCACCCTGGTCGGGGACGGTGAACCTGACGGTGGTGCCGTCGGTCGTGTCGAACGCGAGGTCGCCGCCCATCGTCGTGACGGCCCACTTGAGTTGCCACAGTCCCAGCCCCGTCCCGTGCTGGAGCGCGGTCTCGGTTCCGGTGTCGAGCGATTCGAGTTCGCCGTCGGGGATGCCGGGACCGTCGTCGGTGATCGTCACCTCGTACCCGTCAGCGGCCTCCTCGACCGAGATCGTCACCGCGGAATCGGCGTAGGAGATAGCGTTGTCGATGGCGCTTTCGAGCGCGCCGGCGAGCGCCCGCTCGACCGTCTCGACCGTGGACCGGACGGTCTCGGCGAGGTCGACCATCGTCGTGCCGGCCGAGTCCGAGACGAACTGGTCGATTGTCCGGGCGCTCTGACCGAGCCCTGCAATCGAGTCGGCCGCCGTCACGATGGTGTCGGCGTGGTCGTCGCGCCCGTCGTGGAGCACCTCGGCGTGACTCTTTATCACCTCGACCTTGTTCCGGAGGTTGTGTCTGAGCACACGGTTGAGCACCGCGAGGCGTTGCTCGCGGAGTTCGCGCTCGGTCACGTCCCGCAGGCTGAGGACGGCACCGAGGGGGGCGTCGTCCCCGGCGGTGATCCTCGACACCTGTGGGTCGTACCGACGGGTCCCCTCGTCCGTCTCCAGTGTCATCGTCGCCATGTCGGCCAGCGTCCCGGAGTCGTCGCCGAGTGTGGCGCGTAACGGTTTGCCGAGAAGCGTCTCGCGGGGGATGTTCAGCGTCTCCGTCGCCGTCTCGTTACATTTGACGATGGAGTCGTCCCCGTCCACGACGAACACGAGGTCGTCGGTCTCCTGGGCGATGGCCCGTTCGCCGATGGTTTCGACCGCCGGCGTCGAGTCGAGGAACTCCCCCCGAAGCAACGCGCCGCCGAACGCCAGCGTCGCGAGGCCGAACCCGGCCAGGAACAGCCCCGCGGCAGCCAGCTCCGACGCCTGCTGGAGGATGCTGACGGAGTTTATCGCCATGAACGTGATGACGGGGGTCGCGGCCAGGGCCACCCCGTTTCGCACCGAGAGGTGAACGTACGAACGGCTCGCCTGAACGACGAGAAACGAACCGAGCAGGACGATTCCGAGGCAGTAGATGATGACGAGCGAGCTGATGATACTGATGAGTGCCACCGTTCCCTCGGGTTCGACGAGGTTGATGAGGAAGATGACCGGCACAATGCCGAACGGGACGTACAGCAACCCGACGGTGCGGAGGCGTATCCGGCTGGCCCGGCCGGTGTACTGGAGCGAGAACACGAGCCACGGGACAGCCGACAACCCCCAGAAGAGCACTGACAGTTGCCCCCACAACAGCAGGTCCGGGTCTTCCAGACGCGACGGGATAAAGAGACCGAGGAGACCGCCGAAGAGAGCCCCCAGACCGAGCACCGCGGCAAACGCGGCAAGCGCCGTGACGCCGAGCTGGTCACACCGCCGATAGCTGTAGTACCCCAGCCCGGACAGGACTGCACCGACGGCGATGATGAGTCCGAACACGATGTCGACTGGAGCGACCATCATTCGTGCGTACTACCTACCGAATGAAATATCGGTCGATAAGACGAAGTGAGGGACTGCCTGGAGGACCGCCACGGAGTCCGGCGGACAACCTGGGAAAGACACGTCGCCCCGCGGCCGGACCTCGGGCGTGAATCCGGTAGCCTCGGAGAGGAACGTCCGGCCTGTCGGGGCCGAGATGCCCGGCCGGCGTTCGGTCTCGACCGGTTTCGACCCGATCAGTGCTCGATTCGGGTGATCTCCTCGACGGGCCACTGGCTGAGGAGTTCGACGCCGTTCTCGCGGACGACGACCATCTCCTCGACACGAACGCCCTGCCGGCCCGCGGGTTCCTGGGTTTCGACGGCCATCGTCATCCCCTCCTCGATCTCGATGGGGTGGTCGGGCGAGAGGCCGCGCCAGATGAGCGGCACCTCGTATAACTGTAGGCCGAGGCCGTGGGCCCAGTGGTTGGTCGTCATCTGCCAGTGTTCGTCGGCCCCGTAGTAGTCGGCGTGCTCGCCCTCCATGTCGGGGAACGCCTCGGCGATGTCGTCGGTCGTCGCGCCGGGTTCGATGCGGTCGAGCACGTCGTAGAGGTTGTCGCGGGCGATCTCGTAGGCGTCGCGCTGTTCCTGCGTGGGCTGGCCCATCGAGAACGTCCGGTAGTAACACGAGCGGTAGCCCAGGTAGCCGATGTTGTAGAAGTCCGCGTACACCAGGTCGCCGGGGCGTATCATCCGGTCGGTGGTGTTGGCCTGGTGTTTCGGCCACGTGTTCGGGCCGGAGGTGAGGTAGCCGCCGCCGACGAACGCGCCGTGACGCCACAGTTCCTTGACGGCCTCTCCCCACACCTCGGTTTCTTTCATCCCCGGCTTTGCAGTCTCTTTGATGCGCTGGAAGCCCGCCTCGCAGATGGCGGCGACCATCCGCAGACACTCGATTTCGTCCTCGGTCTTCGTCTTGCGGGCGTCGAGCATCACCTCCTGTGCAGTGCCGACGTCGACGTCGACGCCCTGGTTCTCGAACGCCCGGACGAGCCCCTGGTTGCCGACGTCGAGACCCAGCCGTTCGTCGTCGACGCCGTACTCCGCCATGGCGTCGGCGACGAGTTCGGCCATCTTCGAGAGGAGGAACTGGCGGGCCGAATCCCGGCCGGACGCGCGGGGGACGTTCCCCAGGCCGGGGCAGGCATAGCGGATGTCTTCGAGCCACGGGCAATGCTTGCGCTGGTTGCTCGCGTGGTCGGCAGTGTCCCAGTGGACGACGTCGCCGTCCTCGGTCAGCAGGGTGTAGTGGTCCGCGCCGCTGCCGCCGGTCATCGCCAGCCCCGTCACGTACCTGATGTTGGGGTCGGACACCAGAAGCATCGCTCCGAGGTCGGTCGCCTGGAGCCGGTCGAGCGCGCGCTCCATGCGCTCCGCTCGCAGCCGCTGGGTGTTGATGCGCTCCTCCCAGTCGACGGCCTGCGTGCCGAGCGTTCCCTCCATGAAATCGCGTTCGTGGAACGTCATTACCGGTAGTTCCCGCGGGCGACACTAAACCGTGCCGTTCCGTCCTGTCCTGTCGACGAAGCTGTAAAACGAAGCCGGTCACTCGGTGACGAACGTCATCTCGAGTGGCACCGCGTTCGTAATCACCAGTTACTCCCAGCGGGGGAAATTATCCGCTCGGCCGCTCCCGGAGGTGGGCGCATATGGCACGACAATATAAGGCTCCAGAACGCGGATATACGAGTATGGTTATCCCAGGTTACGACCCCGAGGACATCGACGACGCGCTCGAATCGCACATGGACGAGGGCGAAATCGAGGAGTTGCTGACCAGGGACGAACTGGAGTCCTATCGGGCCGGAAATGCGAGCCTCATCGACCTGCTCGACGCCCAGGAGATTCGGACACTGCTCGAAGAGAAGGGCGTGTCGCTCGACGCCCACGAAGACACCGCCTGACCGGTGCCCTGCTACGGACCCGGGCCAGCACTCCCTATACGGGGTCCAGGCCCGCGTCCTCCCGAAGGACGTTGATGTACTTGCGGAAGCCCGCTTCGAGGTCGTACTGGACCTCGTACCCGAGGTCTTCGTTCGCTTTCGTCACGTCGAGGTTCTGGGTCCAGGGCAGTTCACCCTCGTCGGACACCTCGATGTCGGCGTCGGGCACGATGCGTTCGACGGTCTCGACGGCCTCCCGGACGGTCGCCAGCACGCCCCGGACGTTGTAGATGCGCCGGGTGAGGTCCTCGGCGGGCGCGAAGGCGGCCCGCCGGAACGCCTGGGCGATGTCCTCGACGTGCTGCCAGTCGATGGCCTGGTCGCCGTACTCGACGCTGTAGGGCTCCCCGAGGGCGGGTTTCTCGATGATGTTCGCGAGAAACGCCGATCCGCCGGTCTCCCGGTAGGGACCGTACGCGACCGTGGGCCGGAGGCCGACGTGGTCGAGGTCGTAGTCCTCGTGGTAGACCCGTGCCTGGTGTTCGTTGTACTCCTTGGTCGCGCCGTACAGCGTGTCGGGGTAGACGAGTTCGTTCTCGTCGACCCACTCGGCGTCGTAGTTGTGGGGGGGAGCGTACACCGCCGCCGAGGAGGCCCACGCGACGCGCTCGACCTGGTCGTCGAGCGTCCGGGCGGCCTCGAAGACGTTGTTCGTTCCCATGATGTTGACGTCGGCCCCAGAGCGGGGATTGTCCCGCGCCGTCGTCGTCAGCAACGCGGCGAGGTGGACGATGTGAGTCGTCCCGGTCTCCTTGACCGCCCGCACCACGTCCGTCGGGTCCGAGATGTCGCCCCGGCGGACCTCCGTTTCGTCCGCGACGCCGAGTTTTTCGAGGATGTCGGTGTCCGTCGAGATGTCGTAAGCCACGACGTCGTGGCCCTGTTCGAG
>PXQO01000040.1:0-20902 GCA_003021285.1 Halobacteriales archaeon QH_2_65_14
AGAGAGGGACACCGAGGAGTATCTGAATCTTGTAAGGATGATAGACTCCCGAGACGTCGACGCCTGCATCTCCGTCAAACCGAGCCAGCTCGGTCTCGACGTGAGTGACGCCCTGTTCGCGGAGAACTTCGCCCGGATCGTCGAGTCGACGGGGACGTTCGTCTGGATCGACATGGAAGACCACACGACCACGGACGTGACACTCGACGTCTTCGAGGAGCACGCGCTCGAAACGGACGGCAACGTGGGCGTCTGCGTCCAGGCCAACCTCACACGCACAGGGGAGGACCTCGAACGGCTCGCCGACCTGCCGGGCAAGGTCAGGCTGGTCAAGGGGGCCTACGACGAACCCGCCGAACTCGCACACAAGGACAAGGACACAGTGGATGCAGTCTACAGGGACCTGCTCGAATACGCCTTCCGGCAGTTCGACGACGGCATCGCCGTCGGGAGCCACGACCCGGAGATGATATCTCACGCCCGCGAGCTACACGAGGAGTACGGGACACCCTACGAGATACAGATGCTGATGGGCGTCCGCGAGAACGCCCAGTTCGACCTGGCCGAGGAGGTGCCGATGTACCAGTACGTCCCCTACGGAAGCAAGTGGTTCTCGTATTTCTACCGGCGCGTCCGGGAGCGCAAGGAGAACCTCGCGTTCGCCGCCCGCGCCATCATCAGCGGCTGACGGGTTTGACGCCGGCGCATCCGCCGGCCCGGTTCGAGCAGGAATCTGGCCGCGTCAGTCCGGTGCGATCAGTTCGACCGGGTGGGAGACTGGTCGGTCGTACAGCGCCCGAAGCTGTTCCTGACAGGAGGTCCCGCTGGCGGCGAGGCGCTCGCCCTCACAGTCCCCCAGGTCGTCGCGGAGGTGTTGCCCGACTGCCTCGCTGACCTCGAAGTACTCCCGCTTGTAGCCGAAGCTCCCGGCCATCCCACAGCACTCCACGTCCGAGGTGCGTACCTCGTACCCGGCGTCTTCGAGGACGGCCGTCGTGTATTTTTCCAGCCCGAGCGTCCGCTGCTGGCAGTGGCTGTGATACGCCACGCTGGTCTCGTCACCGGTCGAGAGGTGCGCGATGTCCGCGCCGTTGTTCACCAGCCCGTAGACGAACTCCATGACGTCGTAGGAGTTGTCGGCGAGTCGCCGGGCGGAGGCATCCGGGAGCAACTTCTCGTAGTCAGACTGGAACATCGCCAGGTCGCTCGGTTCGACCACCACCACGTCCCGGCCGCCGTCGATGTGGGTCACGAGGGCACCGTGGACGGCCTCGGCCTGCTCGCGGGCCGACTCGATCATCCCCTGGGAGAACGGTGCCCGGCCACTCTCCGGAACCGGCGGCACGTGGACCCTGACCTCGAGCGCTTCGAGCGCACGGACCGCCGCTTTCCCGCGCTCGGGACGGAAGTACTCGGTGTAGAGGTCCGGGTACAACACCACGTCCCGGGCCGGGTCCCGGACCCGACTGCCGCGGCTGCCGTACCATTCCCTGAGCGTCTCGTCGGCGAACTCGGGCAGATTCCGCCGCGGGTCGACGCCGAAGACCGTTTCGAGTACCCACTCGCCCGGGCGTGACCCGGCGACGGCGTTCGCGACACCCGGGGCCAGACTGCCCACCTTCGCGACCGTCTCGATGTTTCCGAACAGCCACTTCTGCCTGTCCAGGCGGCGACGGTTCCCTTCCTGCCCGTCCCTGTCACGGTCGGCTTCCGGCATTCCACCGTCGTCATCTCTCTCGCCGGGGACGAGGCCGTCGACGAGAAACTCGTACGCGCCGGCGTCGGCGTCGCGGTTGAGTCGGTCCCGGACGACCGTATTGATCCAGGGAATGTCGATCCCGACCGGGCACTTCGGGACACACCGGCTGCAGCCGGTACAGAGGTCGTTCATCTCCCGCGCGCTGTCGAGTCCGTGAACCCCTGCCTCCCATCCCGTTCCGATGCCGCCGGTGTAGGTTTCCCCGCCGAAGCCGTGACCGCCGACGGTCTGGAAGTTCGAACAGGAGTTGCTACAGGCACCGCACCGGATGCAGTACAGCGTCTCGCGCAACTGGTCGTCCTCGCGCATCGCCATCCGCCCGTTGTCGAGCAGGACGAGGTGGAACTCCCGGTCGTCGGCGTCCCTGAACTCGTCGGCCTCGAAATCGGGGACGGGTGTCTCAACCGGCGGAGTCAGCAGCGACATGTACGACGAGATGTCCTGGCCCGTGGCGGTCCGGGCGATCAACTCGACGAACGGCTGGAGGTCGGCCGGACTGGGAACGAGTTTCTCGACGCCGGCGACCTCCCCGTCTCGGCAACGACGAAGTTCGCGCCGGTCATTCCGACGTCGGCCCGCCGGATGTACTCGCCGACCTTCTCGCGGGCGAACGCCGTCAACTCCTGTGGGTTCCCGGTCAGTTCCTCCTCGCCGGTCAGTTCGAACTCCTCGTTGAACACGTCCGCTATCTGCTCGGGGCTTTTGTGCATCGCCGGCCCGACCAGGTGCGAGGGTGACTCCCCGGCGACCTGGATGACGAACTCCCCGAGGTCCGTCTCGAACACCTCGTATCCCGCCGCTTCGAGGTGTTCGTTGACGTCTATCTCCTCGGTCGTCATCGACTTGCTCTTGACCAGCAGTTCGGCGTCGTTGTCGGCCATGATGCCTTCCACGATTCGGTTCGCGTCGGCCGCCGACCCCGCGAGGTGGACCTCGCCGCCGTTTTCCGCGACTGCCCGCTCGACCTGATCGACGAGCGCGGGGAGGTCGGCGATGGCGTCTTCCTTTATCGCCCGCGCCGCCTGCCGGCACTCCTCGTAGTCCTCGAACTGCCTGATGGCGAACTCCGAGAGCTGATTGACCGTCCGCGTGTTCCGCCCGATGGACTCTCCCTCGGTGTCCATCAACCGCCTCAGTTTCTCGGCGGTCTCCTCGCGGGAACTCATCTGTCCTCCAGGACGACCGCGTGCACCTCGCCCGGTCCGTGGACGCCGGAGACGAGTGTTCCCATGTCGGCCGTCGCGCTCGGACCCGTTGCGAGCACCTGGGTGTCCCTCCCTGCCTCGAACTCGGCTTCGAGCCGTTCGAAGGCGTCTTTCATCCCCGTCTGGAAGTCGCTCGCCGCCAGGACGCCGACGTGTCGCGGCGGATACAAGCTTGCGAGTTCCGTCCCGGCGGCGTCGGCACACAGCGACAGCGTCCCGTAGTTCGAAATCCCGAACGAGACTGGCGTGACTCCCGTTTTTGCCGCCTCCAGCGAGGCCGGGGAGAAATCGGTCTCGACGCCCGTCCCCGCCAGCGTGACGGACTCGAACGGGAGCGGCGTCCCGATGGCTGGGGACTCGACGACCGACGTCAGGACGTCCTCGAACCCGTCGCTCTCCGTCACGTGTGCCGTCACGTCCCCCTCCGTGGCAGTGAGGAACTCCTCTATCGCGCTCATGCCCCCATCCAGCGGCCCCATCCATAACTGCTTTTCTCCAGTCCCCTCCGGAAGCGATCTGACCGTCTTTCGAATATGCCCCCGCCAATGTCTCGTCTCTGCCCTTTGAACGGAGGGGCACTGCGAGTTCGCCCCTCTCTCATAGTGGTTGATGTGACTCTTTTCGGCCCGGCGCGAAATTATCGCCTGTTTCGGCGGCTGAAACGGGCGAGGAGTGACTCCACGGCGGTAACTAATCACAACAACCATTATGAGGCGTTCGGCGAGCGCGCGACCCACCTGCCCGCTAATAGGTCCTTAATTCATTAAACGGATTTAAGGGTCAGGCTTATATGCGACAGCCCAATCCGCTGTGGTATGACACGACACAGTCAGAGTCGAGGAATGCTGTACAGCACACCACCAGCGGACGACGACGGAGACGAGACGGAGAAACCGGCAGACGACTGATTTCCGGGCGCGGTCCCTTTCCTGCGCTTCCCGGCCGCAACCGGGAGGCTTTTTCGCCGGTAGCCGCTAGAACGGGGTATGACAGTAACTGCTGGTGTGGTGGCCGTCCAGGGGGACGTGAGCGAGCACGCCCTCGCGATAGAGCGCGCGGCCCCACGCCACGACCGGCAGGTCGAGATCGAGGAGGTCCGTCACGCCGGGGCGGTCCCGTCGTGTGACGTGTTGCTCCTGCCGGGCGGGGAGTCGACGACCATCTCGCGGCTGATCCACCGGGAGGGAATCGCGACGGAACTCGTCGACCACGTCGCCGCCGGCAAACCGTTGCTCGCGACCTGTGCCGGACTCATCGTCGTCAGTTCCGATTCGGGCGACGAACGGGTGGAGACGCTCGACCTGCTCGGCGTGACTGTCGAACGCAACGCCTTCGGCCGGCAGCGCGACAGTTTCGAGACGGCGCTCCCCGTCAAGGGCCTCGACGAGCCGTTTCCGGCAGTGTTCATACGTGCACCGGCCATCGACACGGTCGGCAGTGGCGTCGAGGTGCTCGCCGAGTTCGACGGCAGACCGGTCGCAGTCAGGCAGGGGCCGGTCGTCGGCACCGCGTTCCACCCCGAGTTGACCGACGATTTCCGGATACACGACCTCGCGTTCTTCGAGACTGCGGGTCTTTCGACGGCCTGAAGGCCGGGGCGCGTGATGTGTCACCATGACCGACCGCTCGACGGATTCCGGGGGGACGGACGACGACGTTCTCGACGAACTGTTCGCAGTCATCGAGGACCGGAAGGAACACCTCCCGGAGGACTCCTACACTGCCGACCTTTTCACCCACGAGAAAGGGGAGAACGCAGTGCTCGAAAAACTCGGCGAGGAGATGACCGAGCTACTTCTCGCGGCGAAAGACGACCGGAGGGACGAACTCGCCCACGAGGCGGCGGACATCGTCTATCACCTCCTCGTGTTGCTGTCGATGAACGGGATGACGCTCGACGACCTCCGCGAGGAACTCGCGGAACGGAGATAGCTCCGCGGTGGAGGGCGGGGGATGGGCCTTCCCGGTCACATCGCCCTGCTCGGCTCTTCCGCATCATCGGGCAGATCACAGCCTCGTCCCTTTCCGAATCCCGTGCCATAAGTCCCGATATTCCCCGGCTGAGAGCCAGTTCCCGAGGTCCCCGTCAACTTTAAATACCCCTCAGTCAAACCCCTTCACGTTGCGATGCCAAAGGTAGAGATCACTATCCCCGAGCATCTCGAGATGCAGATAACTCAACTCGTCGACCAGGGTGAGTTTCTCAACCGCGAGGAGGCAATCGAGGAACTCCTGGCGACCGGGTTGAAAGCCTACAAGACGAGCGGCCCGGTCGACGACGAGGACGAGCCCGGATACGAAGAAGACGGCATGATGGGCCACGACGACGAGTACGTCTTCTGATCTTCGAGTTGCGTTCGGTTCGACGGGGTCCCCGGACCCGACCCGCCCGAAACGATACCAAACATACTTCAATCGATCCCCCCGTCTTTAGAGACAACTATGCACAAAGACGAGTTACTCGAACTCCACGAGCAGATGGTACTTATCATGGAGTACTTCAAGGACCTCGAACACATCGACGACGACCTCTTCAAACAGTACGAGGAACTCGACGTCACCCCTGACGACGTTCACATGTCGAAAAGCGAGCACAAACACGCGGTGTTCGTCCTGGGGAACGCGCTGGCGAACGCGATGAGCGACGACGAGTTCTCGGACGCCGGCCGCGTCGGCAAGCGCATGAAGGAACTCGCAGAGGACGCCGAAAACAAGCTGTAGTTCGTCGCGGTCGACACCGCTCTTTTATTCTCCCTCGAACTCGGGGCTACGCTGTTCGAGAAACGCATCCACCCCCGGCCCCTCTCCCCTACATCTCGCGGGGCATGATTCTGGTCAGGGGGATTCCCGCCGTTTTCGCTCCGGTCCCGAGAGGAACCACTTGATGATCTGTCCTTCGCCGCGGCGAAGCACGGTGCTCGCGCTGGATTTGTCGACGCCGACCGACTCGGCGAGTTCCGCGAGTGTGCACTCCCGGGGCACCTCCAAGTAACCCTCACGCACGGCGGCTTCGAGCAGTTCCCGCTGTCGCTCCGTCAGGAGCGTCTCCGCGGTCGTCGTGCTCACCAGCGAATTGAGTCTGTAGGGAAGCGGCGACTCCTCCAGAACCTCCTGTAACGTGTTCAGTTCCTCGCGGGTCCCGGTCAACTGGAACTCGTACCACCCGTTCGTGACGACGACGGGGAACTCGATGGTCAGCGAGGACGTGTCTGCGAACTCGTAGAGGTCCGTGTCCGACGTCGTGTACTTCCCGACTGCCCGTCGCCCGGTCGATTCCAGGAGGTCGTACTCCTCGATGGACGGATGGTCCCGCGTCGCCTCGACCACCGCTTCCGGGTCGTCACCGACGACTTCGCCCAGTTCGATGGCAACCTCCCCGTCCCTGCGTCCCGAGATGAGCCTGAACGTCGTGTCCGGGAACTGCCGGGAGAGGTCCGCTACCCACACGTTCTCCGGTAGCCGGATGTGAAACTGCGCGTTAATCATCGATCCAGTACCCCCGCTGTGCCGTTCGACGGCGGACTCTCGGTTCGTCATCTGTCCCGAACGAGGATAGCCGATGGCTCGAATCTGACGCCAACATGTTGGCCCAAACGGCAAGTCGGACCCCGGAGAACATGAATCTGATGACAGCAATGCGGCAGATGAACTCGGTAGCAGTACAGTCGGCGGGGGATTCGAGGACTTCAGGCCGGATTCCAATCTGGCCAGAGAACGGAACTGGTATCATCACCAGCACGAGAAATTGTTCCCAACCGGTACTGTTCGGGAGGGAGAACAGATGTTAGGGAAAATTGCGGGAGGAGTGGCGGCGTTCGTGGCGAGACGCGACCTGCTCGTAATCGGACTCGTAGTTCTGTTGACACTCGGGGTCGGGGCTGGTATGCCGCAGGTCGACATGGAGGACCAGACGGCAATCGACGACTCGGTGTTCTTCAAGACAGAGGTCGGGCAAGCGCTCGATTACATGGACGCGAACTACGACGACGACAGCGACGAGACAGCCCAGTCGAGCGTCTACGTCAGACCCGAGGACGGCAACGCACTCTCCCGTGAGTCGCTGGTCTCGGCACTGGCGTACCAGCAGGCGGTTCTGCGTGAACGGATTGTCCGCGACGAACTCGTCGAAGGCGACGCCATCGATGGCCCACCCACCCGCATCGGCAGGTATCTCGCGGGTGACGACGCCGATATCGAGGAACAGATTGCCGCAATCGAGGGGGCAAGCGAGGCGGAGTTGCGCGAAGCAATCGGGGCGGTCTTCCGGGACCCGACCACGGCCGGCGAGTTCCTGCCACGGAGCTACGAACCAGGAAGCGGGGCGGCCGAGGGCATGCGCATTCGCTTCGAGTTCGAGCAGGCGGCAGTGACCCAGCAACAGGAACCCCTGCCCGAGGAGGACGCACAGCGGGTCCTCTACGAGACGGCAGCGGACCGACCCGGGATGTTCACCACGGGGATGATTGCCCAGCAGGAGTGGGACCAAGCCCAGATTCTGGACGTCCTCTGGCTCATCATCCCGCCGGCACTGTTGCTCGTGCTCGCGGTGCTCGCGTTCGCGTACCGTGACCTGGTCGACGTCGTCCTCGGTTTCGTCGGCATCTCGTTCTCTCTCGTCTGGTTTTTCGGTATCCTCGGGTGGCTCGGCATCCCGGCCGGTTTCGCGAGTATCGTCGGCCCGGTTCTCATCGTCGCCCTGAGTATCGATTTCGGCTTGCACGTGTTCATGCGATACCGCGAACAGCGGTGCGACGACGATGGTATCCGCGAGCCGATGCGTCGGTCGACGGCCTCGATAATGGTCGCGTTCCTGCTCGTGGCCATCACTGCCGGTGTCGGCTTCCTCGCCAACGTCACAAGCCCAATCGGGTTCATCCGCGCGTTCGGGGTCGTCATCACGCTCGGCGTGCTCTCGGCAGTGTTCATCTTCGTCACGCTCGTGCCCGCCCTCAAGATACGCGTCGACGCCACGCTGGAACGGTTCGGAGTAGACAGGCACAAGACAGCACTCGGAACGACGGGCACGCTGAAACCGCTTCTGTCCGCCGGTGTGGGCGCTGCTAGGCGTGGCGCGCCTGTCGTCATCGTCCTGGCACTGCTCGCGGGCGCGCTCGGCCTGGTCGCGTTCACCGAAATCGACCGACAGGGCTTCCAGGAGGACTTTACGGACGACGGGGACTGGCAGACCGACCTTCCCGAGCCGTTCGGCTGGACCGCTCACGAGACGGCGTATCGCCAGAACCTCGACTACGTGCAGGCCAACTTCCAGTCCGACGTCGAGCGCGACCGCGCGTCAACCCTGCTGATACGCGGTGACGTGACCGACCCGACGACACTCGAACGCGTCCGGGTCAGCGAGATGGCGGCCGACGACAGCGACGTGACGTTCAAACAGGGCGATGCGGTGCCGACGCGCTCGCCACTCTCGGTCATGCGGACGCTGGCCGTCGAAAACGAGGAGTTCGCAAATCTGCTCGCCGCTGTGGCCGAGGAGAACGACCAGTTCGAGGAGACGCTCACTGCGATGTCGGCCGAAGACGGCCGTCTCGCGACCGCTCTCGACCGGGCAGGGGCCGGTGTGACTCCCCTCGACGACGTCGGCGGGGACCTGACGAGGGTTTACGACGCCATGTACCGGCTCGCACCCGAGGAAACAGCGCCGGTACTCGAACGGACCGACGGCGAATACCGGTCGATGCGAGTGATTATCCCCGTCGAGCAGGGCCTCGACGTCAATCACCAGGGAGCGGAGATGCACACCATCGCGGACGAAACAGCGGGCGGGACCGAACTGAGCGTCGTTCCCGTCGGCTTCGCGACCGTCTCGAACGCCGGACTGGGCGAGATTGCCGATAGCATCCTCTGGACCATGTTGCTCGCCTTTGGCGGCGTCGCGCTCGTGCTCGCTGGTGCATATCACGTCGAGCGCAAGCGACCCCTTCTCGGCGTCATCACGGTCGTTCCCATCGTCATGGTCGTGGGTCTGGTCTTCGGCGGGATGTACGTCTTCGACGTCCCGCTGACGTTCATCACGGCGTTTCTCGTCAGCATCACTATCGGACTCGGCATCGACTACAACATCCACGTGAGCGACCGGTTCGTGGCCGAACTCGAAGACAGGGACGCACCCATCGATGCGCTGTACGCGACTGTCACCGGGACTGGCGGTGCGTTACTGGGCAGTGCACTCACGTCGGGTGGGGCCTTCGTGACGCTCCTTATCCACCCATCACCCATGTTCCAGTCGTTCGGGTTCATCGTCGTGCTGGCGCTGTTGCTCTCGTTCGCCGTGAGCGTGCTGGTGTTCCCGAGCATGTTGCTGTGGTGGGCCCGGACGGTCGAGGGTCGATGGACCGCTCACCCGGAAAGCACCGAACAGGTGGCCTAGTACTCCCGTTCGATGAGGTAATCGGCGATGTCTTCGAGCAGGTCGTGGGCCTCGTTGTCCGGCAACGTTTCGAGGTGGTCTTTCCCGCTCTGGACGAGGTCCCGGGCGGTCGAGCGGGCGAACTCGATGCTACCGGCCTCCTCCAGTTTCTCGACCGCGACGTCGATTTCCGCCTCCGAGACGGCCTCGACCGACTCCGTGTCCACGAGGTTGTCCACGTCGACCCCCTGCTGGCGTGCGTGCACCGTGATGAGCGTTCGCTTGCCCTCGACGAGGTCGCTGCCCCGCTGTTTGCCCAGTTTCTCCGTCGGCGTCGTCAGGTCCAGCAGGTCGTCCTGGATTTGGAAGGCCCGTCCCACGTCGAGCCCGTAGCTGTGGAGCGGTTCGACGGCGTCGTCGTAGCCCAGCAACACGGCCGGAATGGACGCCGCCGCGGCGTACAGGACGGCCGTCTTCAGTTCGACCATCTCCAGGTACTCCTCGGTGGTGACCTCGTCCCGTTTCTCGAACTCGATGTCGAGTGACTGGCCCTCACAAATCTCGGTACACGTCGTTGCAAGCTCCGACAGCGCACGAACGGACCGGTCAGCCGGCGCGCCGGTCCGGAGGATGTTCTCGAAGGCCTTCGAGTACAGCGTGTCGCCGGCGAGGATGGCAGTCGAGAGGTCATACTCGCGGTGAACCGCCGGCACGCCCCTACGGACGTCGTCGTCGTCCATGATGTCGTCGTGAATCAGGGTGAACGACTGGATAATTTCGATGCTGACTGCGGCCGCCATGACGTCGACCGTGTGACCGTCGACCGCGGGGAACCGCCGGTAATCGTGCATATCGGGTGCGATGTCGGCGAGCGCTTCCGCCGAAAGCAACAGGATAGTCGGTCGAAGCCGCTTGCCGCCGGCCTCCAGCAGGTACCGCGAGGCCTCGTAGAGCCGTTCGGGGTCGGCCAGCGGCAGGTCCTCGTCGATTGCGTCGTTGACCTGCCGTCGCCGGCGCGCAATCGTCTCTTCGACTGCCTGCTGTCGGGTCATCGTTCACTCGACCAGCTGGATCATGTTCCCGTTGCGGGTAACGTGCAGGTCGCGACCGACTTTGTAGCCCTCGTCTTCCGCGAGGTTGACGTACGACGAATAGCCGGACATGTCCTGGTGGGCCGGGATGACGTGCTGGGGCTGGAGGGCGTCGAGCATCTCGTAGTGGCCCTCCCGGTTGAGGTGGCCCGAGACGTGGATGTCGTCGTAGATGCGGGCACCCTGCATACCCAGCAGTTTCTCGGCCTGGTAGCGCTGGCCCTCGTTGGTGGGCTCGGGGATGACGCGCGCAGAGAAGATGACCTTGTCGCCGTCGTCGATTTCGTAGGGTGTCTCGCCTCGACCCATGCGGGTCAACATCGCGCGGGGCTCGCCCTGGTGGCCCGTGACGATGGGCAGGAAGTCCTCTTTGCCTTCGTTCATGATGCGCTTGAACGTCCGGTCGACCGACTTGCGGTGCCCGTACATTCCCAGGTCCTGCGGGAACTCGACGAAGTCGAGTCGCTCGGCGGTCCCGGAGTACTTCTCCATCGACCGACCCAGCAAGACCGGCTTGCGCCCGATGTCGTCGGCGAACTCCACCAGCGAACTCACGCGGGCGATGTGCGAGGAGAACGTCGTCGCGACGATGCCGCCGTCGTAGTCCTCCATGCTGTACAGGACGTCCTTGAGGTGCCGGCGGGCGACCGCCTCGCTCGGAGTTCGACCCTTCTTGCCCGCGTTCGTACAGTCCTCGATGTAACAGAGGACGCCGCTGTCTTCGCGAGCGATCTCGCGGAACCGCTTCATGTCGATGGGATCGCCGATGACCGGCGTGTGGTCCATCCGCTTGTCGAGCCCGTAGACGATAGAGCCCTCGGGCGTGTGCAAAACGGGGTTGATGGCGTCGATGATGGAGTGAGTGACGTTGACGAACTCCAGTTCGTTGTGCTCGCCAATGTGCATCGTCTCCCCGGCCTCCATCTTGACGAGGTCGTTCTGGACGCCGAACTTCTCTTCGCCCTGAATCTGCTGTTTGACCAGTTCGATTGTGAAAGGCGTCGCGACGACCGGAGCGTCGTAGCGGTGGGCGAGTTTCGAGATAGCGCCGATGTGGTCGAGGTGGCCGTGCGTGGGCACGATGGCCTTCACGTCACCTTCGAGGTCCGACATGACGCGGTCGTCGGGGATTGCGCCCATGTCGATCAGGTCGAGCGAGTGCATCCGCTCGGTTTCGACGTTGTCGTGAATCAGTACCTTCGAGAGGTTGAGGCCCATGTCGAAAATGACCACGTCGTCGCCAGAGCGGACCGCGGTCATCTGGCGTCCAACCTCTTCGTAGCCGCCGATTGTTGCGATTTCGATTTCCATTGTATCACGCCGAGGCGGTCACACCCCTGGGGACCGGCGACGTACGAACACGGCCGACTCTCCGGCCGCGTGCAGTCCCGACTGCGTCGGTCGGCCGCCGTCGGGCCCGCGGGCCACAAAGCCAGCGTGCCGTCCTCCGGCGGCGCGCCGGTCGCCCGTACTGCCCGGGGCGACCGTTCGCTCGGATACCTGTATCTGGGACCGCAAGCGTTAAAAACACGTTGATTGTCCATCGCTCCACCCAATCGTACTGCCCGCCCGTCGATACTTTTCTAATACGAGTTACCCGAACTGAGAACACCGTGGGCGGGTCGCCCTCCCTGTCACTCCCTGTCTTCCTGGCGGTCAGATAGCGGCTCAGACGAGGGATTGCCAACCGTGTCGCCGGCCTCCTTACCGGAGTCTTCGCCCTCGATTTCCCTTTCCGAACCCTCGTCTGTCCAGTCCGCTTCTGATTGTTCGGCTTCCGGTTCAGCAGTCGCCTCCCGCTTTGCAACGTCAGCAGTCGAAGCGGTCTCTCCCCAGGCAGCGGGTTCGTTTGGATCAGGGGCCTCCTGGCGCTCCGTCACCCGGGAGCCACCGGTCTGGTCGCCCTCCAGGTCGTGGTGCTCGTCGGGGTTTCTCGACTTCCCGGCCGCTGTATCCGTACGCATTCTGTCGGTCTCCTCCCCCGATATCTCCTCGTAGGACGGAATGTTCCGTTCCTCGGCGGTTCTGCGGTTCTCCCGCTCGGTTCCGAACGCGATCTCCTCCGCGGTTCGTTCGGTCGACGGTTCCGCGACCCTGTCGCTGGACACGTCGCTTCCTCCCTGCATCCCCTCTCTCTGCGCTGGGTCGTCCTCGGTGGCGTCAGTGCTGTCTGACGGTCTCCCGGTCGAGTTCTCGGATTGTGGCCCTGTCCCGCGGTCGGGTGCTCCTCCGGTGGAGGTGTCACCGCCACGGCCCCCGGCGGGTTCCTCTCGGGTTGTCCGCGTCGTCGTATTTCCGTTCTCTCCCGGGCTCTCCCCCGTTCCACCGCCAGTTCGGCGTGAGGCGTCGTGCATCGATCCACCTGCGGGAGGCTGTTTTTCCTGTGGTGTCCGGTCGGTTTCCGGAGGCCGGGATGCACCGTCGGTCTTCGGTGGTGGTTCCTCCTCCGGGCTGGCGTCCCTTGCCGGTGCCCTGTCGTCGACGTCGGCGGCGTCGGGCACGGCGCGCTCGGGGCCGTGTTGCTGTGCGACCTGCTCGCCTGGCGACGGCCCCGTCGGGCCCGGTGCCTGTTGGGACGATTCCTGTGGTGTCCCCTCGTCGTCCATCCGACCTGGAGCATCGGCCGGTCCCGCTTCCGGTCCGGGTTCCGGCGCGGACTGCTCCGGCTGGTCCTGGCCTGCCACGGCCGTCGACGGCGACGAGATGCCCTCTTCAACCGAATCGGCCAGGAGCTTGTACGTGAGTCCGAACATCCCCGTGAACCAGATGGTAACGCCCATGATGGCGATGATGACCCCGCCGACGAACTCGGGAACCGCGAGATTGTCGAACGAGATGCCGTCCGTGACGATGGGCACTGCCAGCGCGCCGCCCAGCGTCATCCCGCCGCTGCCGAGTATCACGACGACCAGAAAATAGCCGAACAACTTGAGACCGTACTTGAGACTCTCGACGACCTCGACGTTTGTCATACGGGTGGCAATGTGAACAATCACCAAATAAATTTCGGCTGTTCGATACGAGTCCGCCACGTCGTCGCACGTACTTCGAGGTAACTGGGTACCTGGGAACCCGACAGCGCTCCTGTCAGTTGGAGCCACCGATGACGGTCCCGGCGGTTCCGGTATCGAGAAACGTCCCGAGGTCGTCGAGGCCGAACACCGACGCGGTCGCCTCCAGGTCGAGCAACCGGCGGACCTTCCCGGCCATGCCGCCGGTCACGTCCGTCGCATCGCTCGTACCGAGGGTGCGTTCGACCTCCCCGTAGGAGTCGACCCTCGAAACCACGTCGCCGTCGGCGTCGAGGACGCCCGGCACAGTCGAACAGAGACCGACCCGGTCGGCACCGAGCGAGCGCGCGAGCGAGACGACGATTTCGTCCCCGCTGAGCACTGTCCCCCCCTTCCCGCTGTGGGCGACGACGTCGCCGTATGCGACCGGGACGAAGCCTTCCGCGAGCATCGTCTCGATAGCTCCGGCGGGAAACTGGAGCCTTTCGCCGTCGCGGTAGGCAACCGAGAGGGGACGAACGGGAAGCGCGGCCAGGTCGCGCTCGTGAAACGCGTTCATTACGACGTCGTTCAGTTCGCCCATCGCACGGTGGACGGTCGCAAGGCCAGCAGCGTCCGCGATGCCGTCGGTGCTGGAGACGCCCTGCTCGGCCGCGTGGTGGTGACCGAAACTCCCGCCGCCGTGGACGACCACCAGGCGGTTCGAACGGCCGTCTGGGCGGAACGCTCCGACGGCGTCGGCCGCACGGGCGAGCGAGTCCTCGTCGACCGACTCCGGTTCGTCCTTGTGGGTGATGAGGCTCCCGCCGAGTTTGAGCACCGTGAGCGTCGGTGCGTCGGTCATTGCTCTTCGACCCGGACGCCCTCCGTGTCCAGTTCGGCCCGGAAGGTGTCCTGACAGCCGGGCGTATACTCCAGTGCCGTCTCCGTCTCGTGTGATTCGTCGAGTGCGACGATACAGCCGCCACCGCCGGCCCCGGTGAGTTTCGCCCCGTATGCACCGGCGTCGCGCGCCGCCCAGACCATCGCGTCCAGGGACCGCGACGACACCCCCAGCGCGGACAACAGCCCGTGGTTGAAGTTCATGAGGTTCCCGAGCGTCTCGATGTCCCCGTCTGCGAGGACCCGTTCGCCCGTCCTGACGACGTCCCCGATGGCCCCAACGGTGTCAGCGGCGAAGCCGTACTCGTCGCGGAGTTCCCTGACGCCTGCGACGAGCGCACCCGTATCGCCTGCACCGCCGTCGTAGCCGATGACGAAAGGCAGGTCGGGTGCCTCTATCCCCCGGCAGTCGTTGCCCTCTACGCGGACTGCCCCGCCCATCGCCGAACAGAAGGTGTCCGCCCGGGAGGCTTGGCCGTCCTGGACGGTGTGTTCGACGCGGTAGGCCCTGTCTGCCAGTTCCTCGGGCGGGAGTTCGACGCCGAGTTCGCGCGTCGCGGCGTCGATAGCGGCGACCGCCACTGCCGCCGACGAGCCGATTCCGGCCCCGAGGGGGATTTCGCTGTCGATGGTGACGTCGAACCCCGCCTCGGGGATGCCGGCGGCGTCCCTGGCCTGTTCGACGGACTCGTTTATGTACCCCATCGCCGCATCGACGAGCGAGTCCGGGACGTCGATGTCGGGTCGTTCGGTTCCGTCGCCGTCGTACTTGACGGTGAATCCGCTCAGGCTGAGGTCGCCCGCGTGAACCCGGAGCCCCTCGTCCCGACGCTGTGCCGTCACCTGTGCCCGCAACTCGATGGCACACGGGACTGCGGGCTCGCCGTAGACGACCGCGTGCTCCCCGAACAGGTAGACCTTGCCGGGTGCGCTTGACGTGACCATGCCTGTCCCTGCGAGAGCGACGATGTTTTAAATGTCGGTTTCGGGTTCGAATCGGAGCTACACGAACCGAAACCACAGTCCAGTAAAAACGTTTACAGCGGTAGCGAGGCGAAAGCCCACGAACTTCAGTCGTGGGAGGTGGTCAGCGACGCGACTACTATCGCCCTCTCGGAGCGCCACGACGTGGACGCCGTTTTGAGTTTCGACGACGACTTCGACGGCCTCGTCTGTAGGCTCCCGCCCGACGAATGCTAATTTCGAAAAAACCAAACGGGAACCGGGCGAAAACACGGGTATGAGCGCAGACCAGGAACAGCGGACGATACGGTGTCTGGTAGCCAAGGTCGGTCTCGACGGACACGACCGCGGAGCGCACGTTATCTCCCGGGCGTTCCGTGACGCGGGGTTCGAGGTCATCTACTCGGGTCTCCACCGCGCTCCGGAGGAGATCGTGCAGGCGACCGTCCAGGAGGACGTCGACGTTCTCGGAGAAATCATCGACGGGCTCAAGGAGTACGACGCGTTCGACGACACACTGCTTCTCGTCGGGGGCATCATCCCCGAGGACGACGAACGGGAGCTGAAAGAACTCGGGGTCGCGGAGGTGTTCGGCCCCGGCGCGTCGATGGAGGAGATGATCGAGTACGTCCGTGCGAACGTCCCGGAGCGAGAATGAGCGACCTCATCGAGGAGCTACTGGCAGGCAAGCACCGTGCTCTCGCGCGCGTCATCACGAAAATCGAGAACCGCCACTCCGGCTACCGGGAACTCGTCTCCCAACTCCACCAGCACACCGGGAACGCCGACGTGATCGGCGTCACTGGCTCGCCGGGGTCGGGCAAGTCCACGCTCGTCGACAAGATGGCCGCGACCTACCGGGAGCAGGGCCTGACGGTCGGCGTCATCGCCATCGATCCCTCCTCGCCGTTCACGGGCGGTGCCGTGCTCGGCGACCGCATTCGGATGGCCTCGAACGTCGGCGACATGGACGTGTTCTTCCGGTCGATGTCCGCCCGCGGTTCGCTCGGCGGCCTCTCGACTGCGACGACGGACGCCGTCAAGGCACTCGATGCGTTCGGCAAGGACAAGGTCATCATCGAGACGGTCGGCGCTGGGCAAAACGAGATCGACATCGTCAAGACCGCGGATACGGTGGTGGTGCTCGTCCCGCCGGGGAGCGGCGACGACGTCCAGATGCTGAAAGCCGGCATCCTCGAAATCGGTGACGTCTTCGTCGTCAACAAGGCGGACCTCGAAGGCGCAAACCGGACCGTCCAGGAACTCCAGGAGATGCTCGAATACAGGGACGGTAACATCCCGCGAACCATCGGCCATCACGGGGCCGGGGGCATGGACTCCACCACGGAGAGCCTCCGGATGGACGCGGAAACCGACGGCTGGGAGCCGACGATTGTCGAGACCGTCGCCAACCGCGGCGAGGGGGTCGACGAACTGCTTTCCGTGCTCGAAGCCCACAGCCAGTATCTCGACGAATCCGGCGAACGCGAGTCCAATACCCGGATGCGATACGCCGAGGAAATCCGGACGCTCGTGCGCGAGGACGTCAACGACCTGCTCGCCGAGGAACTCGAACGTCGGGGCGGCCTCGATGCGTATGTCCAGCAGGTTCTCGACCGCGAGACCGACCCCTACGCCGTCTCGGACGAACTCGTCGGCCCGCTCGCCGACTGCGTGCGCGAAAAACGCGAGGAGTGACTACGGAAGGGAGACGAGCGCAAGGTGACCGCGTGGGAGAGAGGACACACCTGTGACCGCGGACGGGGAGCAATTTCGTCAGTCGTCGGCCACCATCTCGGCCGTCTCGGTACCGACCCGTCGCGCCAGGAAGTCGTCGAGGAGTTCGAACATCCGGAGTTTCTGCTCCTGGTCCGAGGAGGCGTGTCCCTCCTCGCCGAGTTCGCGGTACTCGTAGTCACCTTCCTCACCCTCTTGAAACCCGGCATCCTCAAGCGCTTCCTGGAAGATGCGGGCCTGGGAAACAGGAACGCGGCGGTCGTTGACGCCGTGCACGACGAATATCGGCGCGTCGAGGTTCTCGACGTAGTTGACCGGCGACCGCTCCTCGTAGAGTTCGGGGGCCTCCTCGGGGGTACCGAGGTACTTCTCCATCAGTTCCGTCTTGAAGTGGGGCATCGTGTTCTCGTACATGTCTTCCAGGTCGGTGAGGCCGATCCACGCGATGCCGGCGTCGTACAGGTCGGGGTACTGGACCATCTGCCAGTATGCGGAGTAGCCGCCGTACGACCCGCCGAAGACGACCACGCGGTCCTCGTCGATCCAGTCGTGTTCGTCGAGTACGTGTTCGGCGGCAGTAGCGACGTCTCCCTGCTCGGCACCGCCCCAGTCGTCGATGAGGCGCTCGACGTACTCGCGGCCGCGACCGCTCGAACCGCGATAGTTGACCTGCAGTACGGAGAACCCGCGCGAGACGAGTACCTGCGTATAGAGGTTGAACTGCTTCAAGTCGCGTGCCCGCGGACCGCCGTGGGGGTTGACGATGAGCGGCGACGGGCGAACGCCCGAGTCGTACAGTAGGGCACCGATTTCGAGTTCGTCGTACGAGTCGTGTTCGACGGCCGCCTGTCGGGTCTCCGGGACGCCGTCCGACTCGAACGTGAAGTACTCCGCGTCGGCGAAGTCGTCGGGTTCGAAGGGGCCGTACTCGGCCTCCACGAGCGTCTCGTGCTCGTGGGTCGAGACGTCGTAGACCAGCAACTCCGGGCGCGTCGTCGGCGTCGTTTGGGTGAGAATGACGCGGTCTTCGTCGAGGACAGCAGTGCACTGCATGCTGAAGTGAGCCACGCCGTCCGGGAGGTCGAACTCCTCGCACTCGCCGGTTTCGAGGTCGTAGATAATCGGGACTACCTCGGCGTCACGCGAACGGATACCAACGACCCGCTCACCGTCCGGCAGGAACGCCTTGGGATGTTCCTCGTACTCCCCATCGCCGAGCCACGTCGCCTCGTCAGTTTCGAGGTCGTACACCCCGATTCGACCGAGGTCGTCCGTGTTGTCACCGACCAGCAGTCGCTCCCCTTCGGGTCCCCAGTCTGTCGGACCGGATTCGGCACCGGTCTCCCCGACTTCGAGGTTTCGCGCTTCCGTCCCGTCGACGTTAGCGACGTAGACGTCCCTGTTGTCGAAGTCGTCGGTCTCGTTTGTCGAGTAGGCGATTCGCTCACCGTCCGGTGAGAGGAGCGAGCCCCAGACGGCCCGGTCGTAGTCGGTGATTTTCGTCGTCTCGCCCGACTCGAATTCGTGGCGGTAGACGTTCATCTGTCCGTCGCGGCTAGAGCCAAACAGCAGCGTCTCCTCGCCGACATCGTGGATGGACGCCTGTCCCTCCATCTCGACGACCGGCTCGACCTCGCCGTCCCGCGAGATGGCGTAGATGTCGTTCTGTTCGTTGCCGTCGTCGTCGAGGTGGAAAAACACCCTGTCGCCGTCGGCGTCCCACTCCACGAACCACCTGGCGTTTCGCGGCACTTCTCCGTCGCTCCACTGTTCCATGTCGCCGGACTCCACGTCGAGTACGTGGAGTTCGTTTCGGCCGCTGATGTCGTAGTAGGCCGCGACCTTGTCACCCGACGGCGAGGCGGTCGGGTGTGCGAGCGTCGGTAAACTCGCGAGCTCTTCGAGGATGTCGTCGGTCTCTAACGTCTCACTCATTGTACACCCGAACCGTCGAGTGCCATCCAGTTAAATTCATCCAGAACGGCATTTCTGTAACTTTACTTTCAGGACGCTACCGCCGAACCAGGGGACGCCGGCGCGTACAGGCTCCCGTCCGGATGGCAGAACCCGTTTTGCATGTCGACGATGACGACTGCCGTGTGTGCCGGATCGAACCGACCGGTATCCCGAGGAGGTGCCTGCCAACGTCACAGTTTCCTCGCGGTCGAGCGAGGAGTGGTCCCGGTTGTCGGAGATACACGGCAGGTAGCTCTGAGGGCACAATCTTTTCGTCCTTATCGGGTCAAGCGACACGCATGACGGAGTTCGACATCGTCCCGCCGGAGGCTATCGCGTCGGGTGACGCGACGGACGCCTACTTCAACCGGACGGTAGAGGCGCTGGAACACGCCGACAGGAACCCGACTGTCGTCGCCGAACTGACTGCCTCGCAGTTCCGGTCCGGGGACTGGAAGGTCTTCGCCGGATTGAAAGACACAGCACAGTTGCTCGCCGGCCGGGACGTCGACGTCTATGCGCTCCGGGAGGGACAGCTGTTCGACGGCGGCCCGGTGATGTGGATCGAGGGGCCGTATCTGGAGTTCTGTCGGCTCGAAACGTCGCTTCTGGGTTTTCTCTCGCACGCCACGGGCATGGCGACGGCCGCACTGGAGGCACGTCGCGCCGCACCCGACTCGCTCGTGTTGAGTTTCGGGAGCAGGCACGTCCACCCCTCGATTGGAGCGATGCTGGAACGGAGCGCTCTCCTCGGCGGCTTCGATGGCATCTCTAACGTCGCCGCCGGCGAGGTAATCGGCAGGGAGGCTGGCGGGACGATGCCCCACGCCCTGGTGATCTGTTTCGGTCGCGGTAACCAGGAGGCGGCCTGGCGGGCCTTCGACGAAGCGGTCGGGCCCCAGGTCCCTCGCGTCGCGCTGTGTGATACGTACGACGACGAGATAGAGGAGTCGCTACGGGCGGTCGAGGCCGTCGAGGACCTCGACAGCGTTCGCATCGACACCACCTCGTCCCGACGCGGGGAGTTCCGGCACATTCTGCGGGAGTTGCGCTGGAAACTGGACGCCAGGGGTCACGAGGACGTCGGTATCTTCGCCAGCGGCGGCATCGACCCGGAGACGATGCGCGAACTCCGCGACGTGGCCGACGGCTTCGGAGTCGGTGGCTACGTCAGCAACGCAGACCCCGTCGATTTCGCGCTCGACATCGTCGAGGTGAAGGGTGAACCCGCCGCCAAACGGGGCAAACTCGACGGCAAAAAACAGGTGTACCGCACCGGGGACGGCGACCACCACATCGCACCCGCCGACCGGGCGGCACCCGACGACGGGGAACCCCTGATGGACGTCCTCATCAAGGACGGCGACCTCCTCAGGGAGTTCGATCTGGACGAAGCCGCCGGGCGGGCACAGGAAGACGCCGAGCGCGTCGGGTTCGCCGGGTTCGACAGCAGACTATAGGCAGTGGAGCCCCAACCGACGGTATGCGCGTCTCTCTCATCACGGTGGGCGACGAACTGCTGGCGGGGGACGTCGAGAACACGAACGCGACGTGGCTGGCCCGACGGCTCACGGAACGCGGTACGGAGGTCAGGGAAATCGTCGTGCTTCCGGACGAGGTAGACCGGGTCGCAACCGAGGTCCGATGGCACGGCGAGCGGTTCGACAGGGTACTCGTCACCGGCGGGCTCGGGTCGACGCCCGACGACGTTACCGTCGAGGGAATCGCCGACGGACTCGGGCGCGAGGTGGGCCGACACGACCGAACCAACCAGCTCGTCACAGCGGCCGTCGAGGAAATCCACGAGGAGTACCCCGACTTCGAGTTCGACGTCGAGCGGGCGTCGTTGCGCCCCGAGGGGTCCGAGGTCATCGAGAACGAGGTCGGAATCGCCCCCGGGTTCGTCGTCGAGAACGTCTACGTGTTGCCGG
>PXQO01000040.1:20975-39047 GCA_003021285.1 Halobacteriales archaeon QH_2_65_14
GCGAGATGCACCCCATGTTCGAGCGCATCGCCGACGAGTTCGAGGGGGCAATGCACGTCCGGTCGCTGTACTCGACACAACCGGAGAGCCACCTCAACGAGATGCTGACCCGCGTCGCCGAGGAGTTCGACGTCTCCGTGGGCTGTTATCCGGACGAGAACAACGAACGAAAGCGGATTACCGTCCGGTCGACGGACCGCGACGCCGTCGACGACGCCCACGAGTGGCTCGCTGCCCGCCCCGAGACGGAACCCGACGGGACCTGACCGTATCTTCAAGTCCGTCCGCGCGTCATCTGTTAGCATGGACCTGTTCGAGGCGGGAGAACTCGCCGGGCTGTCGGTATCGAACCGGGGCGTCTTTCGGCCGGTCCGGACGCGACTGGTCGATGAGGGCCATCCGACCGAGGCCCTCCAGGCGCACCTGGCCGCGAGAGCCGCGGGTGGTGCGGGACTCGTCGTCGGACCCGCGCACATGCTCGTCCACCCCTCGGCGAGCGGCCCGGCGTACATCGACGCCTACCGTGACGACGTGACCGAGTCGCTGGCCGGCGTCGCCGACGCTGTTCACGACGCGGGTGCGCCGATAATCGGCCAGTTGACCCACCCGGGGAGCGAGGAGACCGGGGACTGGGAGATGCGCGAACAGCTCGGGCCGTCGCCGGCACCGTCGGACGTGGCCTACGAGATGCCCAAGACGACGACGCAAGCGGAGATTGCCAACGTCCGCGAGGGGTTCGTCGGGACCGCCCGGAATCTCGACCGTGCCGGGTTCGACGGCGTGGAACTCGCGGCCGGCCCCTTTTCGTTGCTCCGGCAGTTCCTCTCGCCGCGGTTCAACGTCCGCGACGACGAGTACGGCGGCGACCTGGCGGGTCGGAGCCGGTTCATCAACGAGACGCTGGCCGCCGTCACCGACGCCGTCCCGGGGCCGGTCGGCCTCCATCTCTCGCTGTCGGAACTCGTCTACGGCGGGTACGGCTTCGAGGACGCCCCGGAACTCGTCGGCGCGCTCGACGGGTTCGACTACCTCTCGTGTACTGTCGGGACGCGCTCGACGTTCAACCGGACCCACGCGGGCGTCGCCGACCAGGAACCCCCCTTGCTCGACGCAATCGAGTCGGTCGCCGGCGGCGTCGACGCCCCGGTCATGGGTCGGCTGCCGTTCACGTCGCTCGCCGATGCCGAGGAACTGTTTGCCGCGGGCGTCGAGTTCGTCTGCTTCACCCGGCAGTTGCTCGCAGACGAGTCCACACTGGCGGCCGCGAGAGACGGCAAGGCCCACGACCGGTGCATCCAGTGCAACCAGAAGTGCCTCGAAGGCGTCTACGGACACGCCCACGGTGGACGCGTCGAGTGCGTCGTCAACCCGCGGACGGGGCGGGAACTCGAACTCCCCCCGCTGTCGGACGTCGAACCTGGGGCGATTCCCCGGGACGTGCTGGTCGTCGGTGGCGGCCCTGCCGGGCTTCGGTTCGGGGCCATCGCCGACGCGCGCGGACACGACGTGACGCTCCGCGAGGCCGCGGACGAACTCGGCGGCCAGTTGCCACTGGCGGCCCAGGGGCTGTTGGCCCCGCTGGAGCGTGCACGCGAGGACCTGGAACGGGCCGTCCGCGACGGCGGCGTGACCGTCGAAACGGGGGTGGAGGTCCGGGCCGACGACGTCGAGGACGACTGGGACGTCGTGGTCGTGGCAACCGGCGCGACCCGGCCGGACGTCTCCGACGAGTTCGAGGGTCCGGTCGTGAACGCCTTCGACATCCTCGACGGGACGGCGGACGTCGGCGAGAGCGCGTTGCTGTTCGACGAGAACCGCTGGGTCATCACCATGCAGACGGGTCTGGCACTGCTCGACCGGGGGGCGTCCCTGGAGATGGTCACGACCGACCACTACCCCGGATTCGAGACCGAACAGCCGAACCTCCCCGGGTTCGTCGCCGCGCTACAGGCCGGCGGCGCGGAGTTCACCGGGAATCACACCGTCGAAGCCGTCGACGCCGACGGCGTCGTCACCCTCCGGAACACGCTCACCGGCGCGCGGGGGACGCGGGAGCCGGATACGGTCGTCGTCGCCGGCCGCCGGGGGGCCGACGAGCGCCTCTATCTCGAACTCGACGAGCGACGTACCGACGTCTACCGGGTCGGCGACGCCGTCTCCCCGCGGAAACTCGACCGGGCGTACTACGACGGCGAACTGCTCGCCCGGCGACTGTGACGACCGCCGAGCGGGGCGTCTCACCCCCGTTTCGCGTACAGTCAGTCCATCGCTCGCGTCGGGACGAGTCGGTCGGCGAGGATGGTGAGGCGAGCGTCCCAGCCGACCACGTACCGGTGGTATGGGTTCGAATGCCGGCCGATCCTGTCCCGGGAGCCGAGTTTCGCCGACACGAGTTTCGCCGCCTCCTCGGCAGCAGCCGCTCGCGTCTCGTAGCTGGGTCCCCGCTCCGACGACCGGGTGTCCCGGCCTGGCGGTAACCGCTTGGTTTTGTGGGTCGGGCGGTCTGAGGTCATTACCCTGTTGTACTCTTGCCGCCCCCATATAAGGGCAAGATAGTTATATTCAGTTTGTCTTATTTTCGGAGCATGAACAATTTACCCGATTTTTCCGGGGATATTCTGCCTATCCTCATTTCATGAGACGATTTGATATCCGACGAAAAATTTTATGACGCCATATCAGGCCGTTTCGTCAATGATAAGGTGTCCTTACTTCAACTGCAACGACAACGTCTCTGTGTCGCAACTCGTCCGGGTTATCGATCCGTAAATCACAAACGGAGAGGCACCTCCGCCAGGTGGCAACTTCGGAATTTCCGGGAATCGTCGGGGAAATAGAATCTGTTTGACATCAGTCAGACAGCGAGCGCCGCGACCGCCCTCATTTCCGGTATTGTGCATCATACGGACGTTCGTGATTCTTTACCGCCATGCAGTCACATATATCCCGTTACAGGGGCCGAAACAGGCGATAATTCCGGGTCAGGCCGAAAATAGTCACGAACGTCCGTATCAGTGTTGTCATACTCCTGTCCCACACAGAATTATACGTGTCGCAACAGTATGATAGTGTATGTCATACACAGACGATGGGGAATCACGGGATCGGATGCCACCGACTGAGGGGAGCCTGGTGGAGCCGGAGATAGACAAGCGGTTCCGGCTGCTGGCGAGTAAGGAACGCAGATATCTGCTGGGGTGTTTGATTGCGACAGACGAGTGGGTATCAATCGATACCATCGTCGAGCACATCGCAGCTCGAACCGGCGAGTCGCGCGAACGGGTCTACACGCAGCTTCATCACTGTCATTTCCCGCGGTTGCGAACGGCAGGTCTCGTCGAATTCGATTCGGAAAGCCGGCGGCTGACCTACACCGGCGGGCAGTGGACGAAGACGCTGCTCGAAGTGAGTGAACGGGCAGGCGACAGAGCGTATCTCCAGCCGGTTCCCTCCGAGGACGGGTAGTCAGAGGCGGGTGGTCGCCTCCAGGGTGATCTCGATTGCCCGTTCGACGTTGTTTTTCGCTTTCTCGGGGAGTTCGTCCGCGTCCGTTTCGCCCTTCTGTGTCCCCTCGACGAGGTTGCCATCGACAGTACAGATAGCGCCAGCGCGCATCCCCTTGCGGCGTGCGAGCGTAAACAGCGCCGCCGCCTCCATCTCGACGGCGAGCATCCCTGCGTCCTCCCAGTCGTGGACGTACTCGTCGGTCTCGGCGTAGAAGGCGTCGTCCGTCGCGATGGGGCCGACGTGGACGTCCTCGTCGTGCCCTTTCACCACGTCGACGAGTGTCGAGAGCACGTCGTGATCGGGGACTGCCGGGACCGTTTCGCTCTCGTAGCGTTTGGTCGTTCCCTCGTCCTTTGTAGCCCCCGTGGCGACGATCATGTCGCCGATTTCGATGCCGCGCTGGAGGGCACCACAGGTTCCGACGCGGATGAGCGTCTCGACGCCGACGTTGTGGAGTTCCTCCGTAGCGATGGCGGCTGACGGCGACCCGATACCCGTCGAACAGAGCGTGAGCGGTCGGCCCTCGTAGGTGGCGTTGACGACCTTGTATTCGCGGTTCTCGGCGACTGTCTCGACCGCCTCGCAGTGGCTGGCGATCCTGTCGACGCGACCGGGATCGCTGTTTTCCCATGCACCCACGTTCTCCCGACCGGTACAAAAATCACCCAGTTTGCGAACCGAGAACCCGCTTCGGGTCAATCAAGCGGCTACGGCGAGAGGACAAACAGGAAGAAGTTGTGCGCTCCGGGGCCGAGACCGAGGGCAGCGACGAAGGCAAACAGCAGGTTCGTCTGCGTCTCGTGTTCCCTGAGGCTGTCAGTGAAGTAGATGACGATAGCCGACGCCATCACCACTTTGATGAGGATGAACAGCCAGCCCGAACCGAAAGGGAGCGGGAGGCCGCCGGTGAAATTGAGAATCGTCCGTGGAACTGCGGACTGCTCGCCCGCCCCGAGCACGTCGACGCCAATCGTCGTGGTGATGGCGTCGAACACGTGTGCGAAGATGACGAGTCCGCCGACGTATTTCGCACGGGCGAGGATGTGTGTCCGCCAGGCACCGATGAGGAAATACACGACCCCGCTCACGACAATCGAGAGGACGAGTCCGAACACCGGCCAGATCGGCTCCATCGGTTCGACCTGCGGGTCCAGCCCCTGCCAGAAGACCAGCGCGATCAGCGGCAGCGCAACGCCGATGCCCGTTGCGCCGAGATACTGTGGGACCCGCAGGTCGAGTTTGTCCTCGGGCACGATCATCACCGAGACCGTCCACATAAAGCCCATCCCGATGAACGTCGAGAGGTAGACGGCCGGCGCTGAGAAGAAGGGTGCATACTCGGGGGGATAAATTTGCACCGAGAAAATTTCACCGAGCTGATAAAAGACGTGGAGTGTGCCGCCGGTGATTATCCAGGGCGCGAACGCAAGAACGGTCCGTTGCGATACTGGTGGCCGTACCGCGTAGAGAAGGACGCCAAGGACACCGGTGCCGACCAGCAACACGATAGAGTGGAGAAGCGGTGGGACGTTGAGACCGGTAAATGGGTCTGCCATGTCGGAGCAATGATTCCGGTTGGTTCAAAACTGTTGCGAAACGCCGATTTGTTGAAATCTGATAGTGGTTGTTGTGAGTATGTACCGCCGTGGGGTCACTTTTCGCCCGTTTCAGCCGCCGAAACAGGGATACTTTCGCGCCGGGCCGAAAAGAGTCACAACAACCACTATGACGAGCAAGCACCGAACGCGGCCCGCTCGTCGGAACGACGCCCGCTGTGGTCCCCCGCAGTGTCCGGCACTGGGAGTTTTAACCGTGGCGTGTGTCCACGGGGACATGGACGACTTCGCAGACAGGATCGAACACACCGTTCTCGGTCCGACCACCCGATGGGCAGACGTGGCGGAGACCCTTGACGAGGCGATCCGGTACGGGATGCGTGCGTGTATCCCGCCGTGTTATCTCGAACGCGGGACCGAGTACGCTTCCGGGGTGGACATCACTACCGTCGTCGGGTTCCCGCACGGCCAGCATCCGAGCGAAACGAAGTGTCGGGAGGCGAAACAGGTCTGGCAGGCCGGCGTCGCCGAACTCGACGTCGTCGCCAACGTCGGATACGTGAAGGCCGGAGAGTTCGAGGCTGTCCAGTCCGAACTCGAAGAGGTCGTCGCGACCGTCCCGATTCCGGTGAAGGTCATCGTCGAAGCGCCGTTGCTCGACGAATCGGAGCTACGGGAGGTCTGCGCTGTGGCGGCGGACGCCGACGTGGACTACCTCAAGACCGCGACTGGGTTTTCCGAGGGCGGCGCGACCGTCGCCGACGTCGAACTCATGAGCGAGTACGCCCCCGTAAAGGCGAGCGGCGGTATCGGTTCGCTCTCGTTTGCGAGGGAACTCATCGATGCCGGTGCCGAACGCATCGGTGCCTCCAGCGGTGACGACATCATAGAGGAGTACGAAAACGCCGAGAACGGAACATAACTGTTCGGGTACTCGTCGAGGTGTACGTCGGCCGTCAACTACTCCCCGAGTTGGACGACGTGTCGGCTGTCTTTGCCCTGGATGACGACCGCCTCCGTAACCGCGGGGGTGCCGTCGAACGTGACGCTCGCCTCGTACTCGATCTGGCCGAGACACTCAATGCAGGCCTGGTTTCCGTCGGTATTCGATTCGACACCGACCTGGAGGACGAGCGTGTCATCGTTGACGCTCGCGTCTTCCAGTGTCGCCTCGTAACATGGGGTCGACGTGTTTCTCATGCCCTGGACCTGGACTGTCTCGCCTTCGATCTCTCCCTCGAACGCGAGTTCTCCCCGGCTACACCCTGCCTCGACCGTCTCTATCGACGAGTCCACGATGCTGGTGGTCCCCGAACTGTCGTCCCCGTTCGAGTCACCGCCCTCGTCCTCGGTCCCGCTTCCCTCGCCGTCTTCGTCGGTGTCGCTACTTTCGTCGTCCGATTCTCCCTCGTCCGTCTCTCCGTCTTCAGTTTCGTTGTCCGTGTCGTTCCCGCCCTCGTCACCCGTGCCGTCCTCGTCATCGCCGCCCGTGTCAGTTCCCTCCTCGTCCCGCTGCTCGTCGAGCGTGTACTCGTTTTCGCTGTGGGCGTGCGTGATTCGGACCGTCTCAACGAGGTCCGCACTCGCCAGGTCGACGGTGGCCTCGTATTCGATGCGCCCGATACACTGGACACATTCGGTGTCGCTATCTTCGCTCTCGACGTCCAGCACGACCGAGAGTTCCCCGCCGTCGAGTCCGACGTCGTTGACCGCGGCCACGTGACAGGGGTTCGGTGCCTCCATGACGCCGAGGACCTGAACCGTCTCTCCCGTTTCGATGCTGTCCACGTGGTCGCCGTCTCCACCGTTACAGCCCGAATCCGTCGTCTCTACCGAGTAATCGAGAATCTCGTCGGTTCCATCGTTCGGGTCGCCGTCTTCGCCAGTCTCTCCCTCGACGAGCCCGTCGAGACAGCCGGCGAGACCGGCGACGCCTGCAGCTACCGTTGCCCCGAGAACTTCGCGGCGTGAAAGGTCACTCATGTGTAATTGAGGCTTACTCCGGGAGCAACTAATAAAGGATGGTGTCTAAAACGACCATTTCAGTCACAGACGGGGACGGGACGAGTCGACAACGAGGGGAAACGCCGGGCTTTAGTCGCTGGTCGACCGAGGGGCACGTAATGGCCCGGTATCACATCGAGACGTACGGGTGTACGTCCAACCGCGGCGAGAGCCGCCAGATCGAGCGCTCGCTCCGGGACGGGGGCCACCACAGGGTCGACAGCCCCGCCGAGGCGGACGTCGCTATCCTCAACACCTGTACCGTCGTCGAGAAGACCGAGCGAAACATGCTCTCCCGGGCCATGGAACTCGACGAGGAAACGCCGGGAGAGCTGGTAATCACGGGCTGTATGGCGCTCGCACAGCGAGAGGAGTTCCGCCAGGCCGGAGTCGACGCGGAAATCCTCCACTGGGACGAAGTCCCCGAGCACGTCCGCAACGGGGAGTGTCCGACGACGACGCCCGACACCGACCCAGTGCTCGACGGCGTGGTCGGCATCCTCCCGATTGCGCGTGGCTGTATGAGCGACTGCTCGTACTGCATCACGAAGCAGGCAACCGGGAAAATCGACTCGCCGCCGGTCGAGGAGAACGTCCGCAAGGCGCGCGCGCTCGTCCACGCTGGAGCCAGGGAACTCCGTATCACCGGACAGGACACCGGCGTCTACGGCTGGGACGACGGCGAGCGGAAACTGCACGTCCTGCTCGAACGCATCTGCGAGGAAATCGACGGCGAGTTCCGGGTCCGGGTCGGGATGGCCAACCCCAAGGGCGTCCACGGCATCCGCGAGGAACTCGCTCGGGTATTCGCCCAGCAGGACAAACTCTACAACTTCCTGCACGCGCCCGTCCAGTCGGGAAGCGACGACGTGCTCGGCGACATGCGCCGCCAGCACACCGTCGAGGAGTACGTCGAGGTCGTCGAGACGTTCGACGAACACCTCGACGAGTGGACGCTCTCGACCGACTTCATCGTGGGTTTCCCCACCGAGACCGACCGCGACCACGAGCAGTCGCTGGTCTTGCTCCGCGAAACCCGGCCCGAGAAAATCAACGTGACTCGCTTCTCGAAGCGACCGGGTACGGACGCCGCGGACATGAAGGGGCTGGGCGGACAAGTCAAGAAGGACCGCTCGAAGGAGATGACCGAGGTGAAAATGGAACTCGTGGGCGAGGCCTACGAGGGGATGGTCGGCACCGAGCGGGAAGTGCTCGCCGTCGAGGACGGAACCGACGACTCGCTTGTCGGCTACGACCGGGCCTACCGGCAGGTTGCGATTCCCGGGGCCGAACGCGAGGGCGTCGAACTCGGCGATGTCGTCACCTGCGAGGTGACCGGCCACAACACCGTCTACGCGCTCGGCGAACTGGTCTGACTGACGTCCTCGGTGCCGGCCGATTCGCCGTCGTACGGGAGTCGGACTCTCGCGGTCGTCCCTGCCCCAGAGGACTCGAATGTGAGGTCGCCGCCGAGACGGAGGACTCCCCACTTGACGAGCCAGAGGCCGAGACCGCTGCCGTGTTCGAGCGCGGTCTCGTCGCCGTCCTGGAGCGTCTGCACCTCGTAGTCGGGAATCCCCGGTCCGCCATCGCTCACCCGCGCCACGAAGTCGTCCCCGTCGATAGTCGCACTGACGGTGACTGTCGGCGACTCCGAATCGTGGACGATAGCGTTCTCGACCAGCAGGAACGCGGCCACGGCGACGACCGTCCCGGCCCCGAGGATGCCCAGGAACGCGAGCGGCTGGAAGGAATAGGAGACGGTGGCGACGCCGTAGACCGGGTCGATACTGAAATCGCGCCAGACCAGCCCGTGCCAGGCATTGAACGGCAGGAGCACCGTCGTCAGTGCCGGGAACGAGAGCAGCAGTTTGAAGCCACGCGACCGGAGGAGTCGCCCGCGGCCGGTGTAGCCGAGTGCGAACCCGAGAAACGGCACGCCTAGCCAGCTGAGACCGACGAGCGCGAGCATCTCCAGCCACCGCCGGAGAGGCTCTGTGAACACCGTCAGTCCGAACCCGTAGGCGAAACAGAACAGCGACTGCCCCGCGAGCGTGAGGATGAACCACTTCGCTCCGGGTCTATCGCGGTACTGGAAGAGATAGCTGATGAGAGCGAGCGTGCCGATACCCGCGGCGAGCGTGACCAGGACGGGCCAGGCCAGATAGACACTCACGCGTGAACCCCTGCTACAGTTGGTGGAGGGTCGGGAGTCCCTTTACTGTTCCCAGTCGTCCGGGTCGGGACTGCTCTGAGCCCGGTGGTCGCCGTCGACTGGCTCGCGGCCCGCAGGACCGACCAGCCGCCTTACTTCGTCATCGTCTTTCCACTCCCCGGCTTCCCGGGGGTCGACGTGGACGAACACGTCGTCGACCTGCGGGAGTTCCTGGATGGCCTCCATCACTGCCGTCTCGATACTGTGGGCTTCGAGCAGCGTCCGGTCGCCCTCGACCTCGATGTGGAGGCTGACGTCTATCTCGGGGCCGACGTAGTGGGCGACGACGTCGTGTGCCCCCTCGACCTCCGGGTGAGCGAGCGCGCGTTCGAGTATTTCGCGCCGGAGTCCCTCCGGTGGGGCCGCCCCGACCAGGTAGTCGAGGTTGTCCCGGACCACTTCGATTCCGGTGTAGAGGACGAACAGCCCGACGACGAGTGCGGCGAGCGGGTCGAGAACCGGGTAGCCGGCGACCGCACCGACGACGCCGACCAGTGCGGCCGCCGACGCGAGGATGTCGTTGCGGTTGTCGATGGCCGTCGCCCGGAGCGCCGGCGAGTTCTGTCGGCGTCCGACCCGGAGACAGTACCGGTAGAGCCAGAACTTCACGGCCCCGCTCCCGGCGAGGACAGCGACTGCGGCGCGTCCCCGCGTCACCTCCATCTCGCCCCGGAGGAGTGCCCGGCTGGCCCCCCAGAGGACGGCCCCGCCCACGGCGAAGATGCCGGCGGCGACGAACAGCGAGACGAACGGTTCGATGCGCTCGTGGCCGTGGGGGTGTTCGAAGTCCGGCGGTTTCGTGGTGAGATACAGCCCGCCGACGATGATGAGGCTGTAGGCGACGTCGGCGAGGCTGTTGACCGCTTCGGACCCCACGGCGAGGCTACCGGACTGGAAGAACACGGCGGCCTTGGCGGCGACGAGAAGCACGTTCGCCCCCAGGAGCACGAGACCGACTCGCCGCAGTGCCGTGGGTCGTTCCATCTACGCGGGTTTCGCGCCCGGAGACCAAAAGTCCCTGTCCTGGGCGGTCTCGCCACGTCGTTCCCCGTCGGGCGGCCGACGGGCCAGGCGGCGTTCACGGTCGTGTCGGCCGCCGCAGGTACCGGCGCGTCACTGGGGAAGCGTCGCGGCGGTGCCGGAGGCGAACGCGAATCCCATCTCCCCGCCTTCCAGGTCAGCGAGTTGCCGCTCGACCGCGTGACGGGTCGGATTCGAGAGCCGCCCGTACAGGAATTCCCCCTCGTCCGGGTCGACGTCTTCGAGGCACGTCTCGGGGTCGATTCCCGGCAGTCTGTACGTTGAGGACAGGTGTATCGGCGCGGCGACGTCCCCGTGACCCCAGTCGACGTACTCCGCTAGTGCACGCGTGTCGAACCGCTCTGGTGCGTTCATACTTGACCTCTCTCACACCATCCCAAATAAATTTCTCACTTGTTGGTTATTCTCGCAAAGTTGTTTATGATTGTGGTGAATACCGGGCCTGAAGTTATCTTTGTTTATATTCACTCCTCTCCCCGTGATGAATTGGAGTTATAACGCGGGGATCGAACCGTTTAGGAGCCTGGGGGCCGTAGTGAGAGTGGCAGAGGGAGACCGGTTCCCGTGTCCCGGCCCGCAGTTCGCGGAAGGGACGTGAGGAAAGTCCCCCCACCGTCAGGGCAGGTGACCGGGCGCAAGCCCGGGGCGGGAGACCGTCGGCGCTGGAACAGAAACGAGACCCCTCTCCCCGACCGATGAGGTGTGCGAACCCCGAGCGAGAAAGGACACGACAAAGCGAGGGGGAGTTAACCCACCGAGGGCGTGACTTTAGCCACGCAGGGGAGAGAACGGATGGAACGGCGAACCCTCACCGGTGCAAGTCCGGACCGCAAGGTAGCCCTGACACCACGGTTCGGTCGCTCAGCTGAATGCCGGTCGAACAGAAGGGGGCTTACTCCCCTCAGCCATATTCTGGCAACACCCAATCAATCCGGAAACCAACCGGATAGAATGGTTCCGGCATCCACAATTGTTTTATCAGCAAGTCTGAAATAAGTGGGTATGGACAGAGCGGTTCGGGTGTTGCACGTCGACGACGAGCCCGAATTCGCGGATTTAACTGCGACTTTTCTCCGGGAAGCCGACGAGAGATTCGCCGTCGAGACGGTGACTGGCCCCGTCGACGCGCTCGACGCGCTCTCGGCGGAGACTCACGACTGTATCGTCTCGGACTACGACATGGCACGGATGACTGGCATCGAATTTCTCGAAACCGTCCGCAAGCGCTATCCGGACATGCCGTTCATCCTGTTCACCGGCAAGGGGAGCGAGGAGATAGCCAGCGAGGCCATCTCGGCGGGCGTCACCGACTACCTCCAGAAGGGGAGCGGGACCGAACAGTACGACCTGCTCGCCAACCGCATCGTGAACGCCGTCGACCGGGCGCACGCACAGGCCCAGGCCCGCCAGTCCCGTGACCGGTTCCGGAGCCTCTCGGAAGCGTATCCCGACGTTGCCTTCTACATCGACGAGACCGGGGAGTACGTGGACATCCTCGCCGGCGACGAGAGTCCACTGCTGTACGACGACGCCGAACAGCTCGTCGGTCACCAGTTTTGGGAGGTCCTCCCGTCCGGTACTGCAGAGCGGTTCCTCGACGTCGTCGACCGAGCGATGGAGACCGACAGCCTACAGACCATCGAGTATCAGCTCGAAGTCAAGGCAGGAACCCGGTGGTTCGAGGCGCGGGTCGTCCCACTGGAGGCGAGCAGTACGGACCGGGAGATGGTAATCTGGGTCGCACGCGACATCACCCAGTACAAGGAGCGCGAAGGGACACTCACTGCCCTCCACAGCGCCGCCCAGGAGGTCGGCCGGAGCGACGACGTCGGCGCGGTATACGAGACGCTCATTGCGACTGCAAAGCGCATCCTCGAGTTCGACATCGTCTCTATCTACGTCGAACGGGAGGGAAATCTCGTCCAGGAAGCGTGGACGATGGAGACCGATTCAAAGCAGTGTTACGAGAAGACGTCTATCGAGGAGGAAAACAGCTTCGCCGTCCGCGCGTTCAGGAACGGGACCACGATCCTGGCCGAGGACGTCGGGGAGTCCGAACTCACCCCCACGGACTCGGGGTACCGGTCGGTGCTCTCGGTTCCACTGGGCGCGTTCGGCGTGTTCCAGGCCGCCTCCAGCGACGTCAGGGCGTTCGACGAACACGACCGGGAGTTCGCCGAACTCCTCGTCAATCACGCGCGGATCAAGCTCGCACAGCTCGCCGACAAGGAACGGCTCCGCTGTCGGACCGAACAGCTCCGGGAGCGGACTGACGAACTCGAACGCAAGAACGAACGGCTCGACGAGTTCGCCAGCGTCGTCTCCCACGACCTCCGGAACCCCCTGAACACGCTCGAACTCTCGCTGGAACTGGCCGAGCGAACCGGGGAGGAGGACCACTTCGAGCGATGTTACCGCGCAGTCGACCGGATGGATAGCCTCCTCGAAGACGTCCTCTCTCTCGCCCGGGAAGGGCAGGAGGTCGACGACCTCGAACTGGTGGACCTCGAAACCGTCGCCCGGGAGGCGTGGCTGACAGTCGAGACCGCCGGCGGCGAACTCGTAGTCGAGACGAGCCTGGCGCTCCGTACCGACAGTGGCCGCCTCAAACAACTGCTCGAAAACCTGTTCCGGAACTCGGTGGAACACGGTTCCACGAGCCCCGACTCGGGGATGCGAGGTTCCGATGGGCGAAACGTGACCGTGACGGTCGGTGACCTCGACGGCGGGTTCTACGTCGAGGACGACGGCCCCGGGATTCCCGAAGCGGACCGTGAGAAGATATTCGACGCCGGTTACTCGACCGCCGGGGGCGGGAACGGGCTGGGATTGCGCATCGTCGAACAGGTCGTCGAGGCCCACGGCTGGTCCATACGAGCGACCGACGGGACCGAGGGCGGAGCGCGGTTCGAGGTCACCGGCGTAGAGATCGACGAGTGAAGCGAGATTTTAAATGTCGGTGCGCGCCAAGAGCGACCAGTGACAGATACGATCCCGACCGGCTGTGAGCCGATAGACGACCTCCTGGGTGGCGGCTTCGAACGGGCTGCCGTCACGCAAGTCTACGGCCCCCCGGCCGCAGGGAAGACGAACGTCGTCCTCTCGGCGGCGGTCGAGGCGGCCGCAGGCGGCGACTCGGCACTCCTCGTCGACACCGAGGGGCTGTCCATCGACCGGCTGGAACAGCTCGCAGCGGCCCATCCCGACGCCGACGTCGAGGACGTCGCCTCGCGCATCATCATCACGGAGGCCCACTCCTTCGAGGAGCAACGGGAGGCCGTCCAGGACGTGGCGGAGTTCGCCGAGCAGGTCGAGTTCGTGGCGCTCGACAGCGCGACCGGGTTCTACAGGCTCGAACGAACCGAACAGGAGGAAGGCGAGGCGCTGCGGGCGGTGGCCCGCCAGATAACGCATCTCCTCTCGCTCGCACGAAAGCACGACATCGCCGTCAGCTTCACGAACCAGGTCTACACCGACCCCGAAAGCGACAAGACGAGTGCGCTGGGCGGGCACACGCTCGATCACTGGTCGGCGGTCATCCTGCGACTCGACCGCTTTCGTGGGGGCAACCGCCGGGCAACACTCGAAAAACATCACGCCCGAGAGGCCGGTGGTACCGCCCAGTTCCGGATCACCGGGTCCGGCCTCGTCGCCGGCAAACGGTAGCTGACGGTTCCAGGGACGGCCGATGACGGGCACACTGCCCACCCGAAGGGGGGTCAGGAGTTATCGGAGCGCAACCGCCGCGGCGACGACAGCCCCGAACAGGAGGGCGAGTGCGAGTACGGACCCGCTCCCGGCGACGGACCGGTAGCCCAGGTACCGAGCCTCGCTGTCACCCCCAGTAGCCGGTCTCCGCCCTCGGATGGGGAGTGACTGCGGCCGGTCAGTACAGCAGGTCGTCGTCGGACTCGACCATGTACAGCGTCCGTGCGGCGATGTTGACAGCGTGGTCGCCGACGCGTTCGAGGTCCCGGATCGTCAACAGCAGTCGGTAGATGTCCTGCATGAGCCGCTGGACCTCCTCCTCGGAGTCGAGGTCCTCGCGCTCGATGAGGTCCCTGACGACCACCTCCGAGGCGGCCTCGCACATCTGGTCGACCTCGTCGTCGTGCTCGGCAATCGCGTAGCACTCCTCGGTATCCTCGTCGGCGTAGGCTGCCATCGACCGCTCGACCATCGCAATCGTCTCCTCGCCGATTGACTGGATGTCGACGTCGGGTGCCAGGTTCTGCTGGGCGTCGAGCGTGTAGTCCCCCAGATTGGTCGCCAGGTCGCCGATGCGTTCGAGGTCGGTGATTATCTTGAACGAGGCAGCGATGAACCGCAGGTCGCCGGCGACCGGCTGCTGGAGGGCGATGAGGTCGATACACTGCTGTTCGAGGTCGAGATAGAGTTCGTTGACCTCGTGGTCGCCCTCGATCACGTCCCACGCCACGTCCTCGTCTTTCTGCTCGAGTGCGTCCAGCCCCATCTGGAGCTGTTCGAGGACGATCTCGCTCATGTAGAGCACGTCCTCGCGCAACTGCTCGAGTTTCTCCTGATACCCTTCTCTGGCCATGTCTGCTCATGCGATTGCGCTGTGTATGTAAGTTGTGCTCCTCGAGGTCCATCCTCGTTACACTGTCCTGGACTGTCTCCCGCGTGCTATCTGCAAAACAGCGAGAGAATCCCGTCGTCGAGCGGGTCCAGTAGCGCCAGCGGCCGCCGTCATCGTTCCAGCAGTTCCTTCGTGCGCCTGTGGCGATACCGGAACATCGGTTCGAAGCCGACTTTCGCCAGCGGGCCGAACGCCTCCCCGACTCCCCCGTAGGGGAGCGTGTACCGAATCCGGTCCCGGACGACCGTCGAGTTTCCGTCGCCGTAGAAGAGGTGGGTGTGTTCCCACTCCCTGAACGGTCCATCGACCATCTCGTCACGGAAGAACCCGGAACTCCCGTCCCGGTCGCGGGCCACGATTTCCGACGTCCATCCCTGACGGGGGCCGAGCCCGAACGGCTGGACGGAGGCCAGAATCGTCGACCCCGTTTCGAGTTCGTCCGGGTCGGGGCCGCCGTCGGGACCGGTTACCGCCTCGACCTCCAGGTGCATCCACGACGGGGTCAGTGCTTCGAGCCCCGAGGTGCTCGCGTGAAACGTCCAGACCTCCTCGAAGGGGGCGTCGACGCGGACGGACCGCTCGTAGGTTGCCATACTGGCCGTAGGAATCGCAGGTAAAACCACTTTGTGGAACGGGGCCGAGGCCGATTCCCGACAATCAGGGCCAGATACCGCCTTCAGTGGCGGCCCGGGCGACGCGCTCCAGGGCGACGGTGTACATCGCCTCCCGGTATGTATCCACGTCGTTGGTGTCGTAGGCGTCGACGAGCGTATCGAACGCCTCGACGATAATCGGTTCGAGTTCGTCGTTGACCCGGGATTCAGTCCAGTAGAAGCGCTGTCGGTTCTGGACCCACTCGAAGTACGAGACGGTGACGCCACCCGCGTTCGCGAGGATGTCCGGGAACACGCGCGTCTCGCGGCCAGCGAACACCTCGTCAGCGCCGTTCGTCAGCGGCCCGTTTGCCGCCTCGACGATGACGTCGGCCTGGACTCGCTCGGCCAGGTTGCGGTCGATGGCGTTCTCGAGCGCCGCCGGCACGAGCAGGTCGACGTCCATCGTCAACAGCTCCTCGTTGGTGAGTTCCTCGCTGGCCTCCGGGTAGCCGACGACCTGTCCGGTCTCGTCCTTGTGGGATTTCACCTCGCGGGCGTCCAGCCCGTCCGGGTCGTAGATGGCTCCCGAGGAGTCCGAGACTGCGACGATTGTCGCGCCGAGGTCATCGATGAGTTTTGCGGCGACACTGCCGGCGTTCCCGTACCCCTGGACGGCGACCGTCGCCCCCTCCATCTCCATGTCGAGGTGCTCGAACGCCTCCCGCGAGGTCAGCATGACCGAGCGGCCGGTCGCCTCGACGCGACCGCGGCTGCCGCCGCTATCGATTGCCTTGCCGGTGACGACCCCCGGCTCGATAGTGTTTTCGAGCGTCTCGTAGGTGTCTTTGATCCAGTTCATCTCCCGCTGTCCCGTGTTGACGTCGGGCGCAGGGATGTCCCGGTCCACACCGATGACCGGCCGGATCGCCTCCGCGTACGACCGGGTGATGCGTTCCAGTTCCGAATCCGAGTACTCCGCGGGGTTGAACGCGATGCCACCCTTCCCGCCGCCGAAGGGAATGTTCACGGCGGCACACTTGTAGACCATCCACCCCGAGAGCGCCTTCACCTCGTCGCGCGTGACCTGGGGATGGTATCTGACCCCGCCCTTGTACGGGCCGCGAGCGTCGTTGAACTGCGACCGGTAGGCCTCGAACGTCTCGACCGACCCGTCGTCCATCTCTACCGAGATGTGGGTCTCCAGCACCCGGTCGGGCCTCGTGAGCCTGTCGACCGTCCCCCCGTCGACGCCGAGCGCGTCCGCCGCGTCTGCGACCTGCGTTCGAAACGTCTCGTACGGATTGGTGTCACTCGCCATTGTTTCATCGTCACCCAGGATACTCAAAAAGCTACTTCTTCTCGACTGTGACCGCGCGTTCGAGCCGCGATGCGCACCCGACAGCACCGCATTCGCCCGGTTATAAATTCCTTCGAGGGAATGGAATTGTCAGCTGTCCTTGGCGGCCTCCGCGCGTTCGAGTACGTCCTCGGCCTGCGCTATCAGCGGCGCGTCGATCATCTCGCCGTCGACGGAAAAGACGCCACGACCCTCCCGTTCGGCCTCGTCGCGTGCGTCGAGTACCTTCCGCGCCCACTCGATCCGTTCCTCGTCGGGCGTGAAGGCGTCGTTGATGACGGGAACCTGGCGGGGGTGGATGGCCATCTTGCCGTCGTATCCCAGTTCGGCCGCGAAATGGGCGTCCTCGGCAAGCCCCTCGGTGTCCTCGAAATTCGTATGGAGCGTGTCGATGGCGTCGACGCCGGCACTGCTCGCGGCCAGGACGACGTGCTGGCGCGCGTAGAGGACCTCCGTTCCCTCCGGGGTTCGGGTCGCACCGATGTCCGCCGAGAGTCCTTCTGCCCCGAACAGTACCGCATCGACGGCGTCGTGGGCCGCGATTTCCTGGCCGGCAAGCACGCCCCGCGCGGTTTCAAGCAGCGCCAGCACCGGCAGGTCGACCCCGCCGTCGAGCAACTCCACCAGGTCGGTCACGTCCGCCGCCGAGGAGACCTTGGGGAGCATGATGCTGTCAACGGTCGCCAAACCGGGGAAGAGTCGCTCGATGTCGGCTTCGCCACCCGCCCCGAGCGGGTTGACCCGCACACAGAGTTCGCAGTCCGGGTCCAGGTCCGTAACTGCGTCGCGGACAGTTTCGCGTGCTCTCTCCTTGTTTCCGGGGGCCACCGCGTCTTCGAGGTCGAAGACGACGACATCGGCACCGGCACCCGGCGCTTTCCGCAGCAGGTCGCCCTGGTCGCCCGGCGAGAAAAGCACTGTTCTGCGTACCATATCCGCTCATCCGCCGACCTGCGTGTTAGCACTTTTGGGACGGCCCGGAGAACGCGCCGCCACGGCGCGTCGCGTCGTCAGAGCCCGAACAGGGGGACGAACCGGAACGTCAGGAACGAACCGACGCTCGCGAGTATCGGCACGACGTTTTGCATGACGACGACGCGGGCAGTCGTCGAGGGGTTGAACAGTTCGCTGGCAGCGGGGATGTCTTCCGGTTTTTCCTCGCCGATAGCGGGCAACTCCTCGCCGCCCTCGTCGCC
>PXQO01000040.1:39112-57877 GCA_003021285.1 Halobacteriales archaeon QH_2_65_14
GACGTCCTCGCTGTCGTCGACCTGCCCGTTCGCCGAGAACGATCCCGACGTTCATCTCGAGGTGGTCGCTTCCGACCAGCGGTGCGATGGCGTTCGCGATGTTCGACGTCCCTGCCGAGAGTGCCATCAGACAGCCGATACCGACGAGGACCACCGTTCCGGCGAACTCCCGGCGGGTGGTGTTCGGGCCGGGGATCGGCTTCGGAATCAGCCTGGTCCGTTCGACCTCTATCAGCGGCCCCTCGGTCTGGACGAGCGCGATGCGACGGTTCAAAGTCGCATAGAAGTACCGGCCGATGACGCCCGAGACCCAGAACGCGATGATGGGTGCGACGATCCACCACGTGACGATCTGCCCCACGGTCTCCCAGTTGAGCTGGCCCGCAGCCAGCGCCAGTCCGGCAATCGCACCGACGGCCGTCATCGACGTCGAGGCCGGGCCCCCGGCGTAGTTGCCCAGAAACAGTGCGCCCCCGATGAAAAAGAGCACTGCGACGTTCGTCTCCAGGGTGAAGATGTCCGTCGTCCCCACCAGTTCCGTCCCGAGCGTGTCCACGACTCGCCGCCCGATAGTGAACGCGCCGGCGAAGAAAAATATCGAGAACAGCCCGGCCGCGAGGGCTTTCGAGATAACGGCCGCCCCAACTGCCGGCCCGAACGACGGTCCAGTCGACGAGCCCCCGATGTTGTACCCGACGAAGAGAGCGACGACGATACCGAGCCCCAGAAGTATCTCGCTCACACCCAACTCCAGCGCCGGCGACTAATTAAAGATACCGAGACGTCTTTCGAGAATAATCTGCGAATAGTGACATATTTCGACAGTGGTCCGACCGACTGCTCTCGCAGTTCCCCACCGTCCGCGGATACTCCGCCGTCAGAGGGCGGACTTCGAGACAGCAGGCGGTCGGTACGTTCTCGCGTATTCTGTCCGACGTCTGGCGGACAGAGAGAAGACGCATGGCTGACGTCCCATAACGTTTTTTCCTGTCGGATTGGTTTATACGACAATGACCGGACTGGGGGACCTGCTTGACGAGATCGTCGTCGACATCGATGCTGTCTTGCTTTTTTCGGCTGATATGTCGATCTACGAGCGGGTCGACGAGAACGACGTCACCACGATTGTTGTCGCAGAGGAAAACGCCGCGAACGCCGACACGTTCGTCTCCTTGCCGCTCTCGTTTACCGACGTGACTGGCCGGATTCGGTTCGGTCTCGAAGGGGCGCTCAAACAGAACCTGGTCGCGGAGGGCGACGAGGTGGTCTGTCTCACCCAGTCCTTCGACGAGAACGAGATCGACACCATCATCCGCATCAGGGCCGACGAGTTCACGCAGACGGGCGTCTACGATCTGTTCGCCAACTCGCGCGCCAACGCGGACGTCGTGCGGGACGTGTTCGAGGTGGCAATCGGACTGGGCAAGAAAGGCCAGAAGGGGGAACCCGTCGGCGCGCTCTTCGTGGTCGGCGACGCCGGCAAGGTCATGAACAAGTCCCGGCCGCTGTCGTACAACCCCTTCGAGAAGTCCCACGTCCACGTCGGTGACCCCATCGTGAACGTCATGTTAAAGGAGTTCTCCCGGCTCGACGGGGCGTTCGTCATCTCCGACGGCGGGAAGATCGTCTCCGCGTACCGGTACCTCGAGCCCGCGGCTGAAGGCGTCGACATTCCGAAGGGGCTCGGCGCGAGACATATGGCTGCCGGCGCGATAACGCGCGACACCAACACCATCGCAATCGCGCTCTCGGAGAGTGACGGGATGGTGCGTGCGTTCAAGGCCGGCGAACTCGTTCTCGAACTCGACCCGGAGGAGTACTGATGTTCATAGACTGGCCGAATATCATTCGCAGCCTCTTCTCGGAGGAGACGGCGTTTGCACTCGCGGTGGCGGTCCTGGTCCTCGGGCTGGTTCTCGCGTACGCCACGTGGCGCTGGACCCACCGGCTCATGGGGACGACCGGAATCAACAACGCCATCGAGGGAACGACGTTCGAGCGGACCGCACAGCGGTTCGGTACCTCGACTGCCGGCATCTTCGGCATCGTGCTCGCGGTGTTCGTCTACTCGCTGACGATCACCCTCGCATTCCACGTCGCGCAGGTGCTCACCGTAGAGACCTTCTGGTCGCGCGTGACGAACGTCCTGCCGCAGATTTTCATCGCGTTGATCGCCGTCATCGTCGGACTGCTCGTGGGCGACAAGGCGAAACTCGCCATCCAGGAACGGCTCCAGTCGGTAAAGCTCCCCGAAGCGGCGATCATCCCGGAACTCGTCAAGTACAGCATCTTCTACATCGCAGCACTCATCGCGCTCGCACAACTCGGCGTCGCGACTGCGGCGCTTCTGGTGTTGCTGGGCGCGTACGCCTTCGGCATCGTCTTTCTCGGCGGAATCGCCTTCAAGGACCTGCTCGCGGCCAGCGCCGCCGGCGTCTACCTGCTGCTTTCCGAACCCTACACCATCGGCGACGAGGTCCGCATTGACGACAAACGCGGCATTGTCCAGGAGATCGATATGTTCGTCACGCACGTCGAGTCGGACGGGGAGGAGTACATCATCCCCAACCAGAAAGTGTTCAGGTCCGGGATAATCCGAATCCGCGAGTAATCGGGAGAACAGTCAGTCACGGGGGGGTCCGGACGTGTCCTATCCGCGAGGAGTGCTCAGTTCGACGTTTCGGTCTCGCTCGTCTCGGTCTCCGTGACGGTCTCCGTTTCGGCCGTCTCCGTCGTAGCGGTCGTGGTTCCCTCTTCCTCGTCGAGGTCCATGTAGTCGGTGTCGTCCTCTTCCGTGCTGAAATCCGCCTCGGGGTCCATCGTCTCTTCCATCTGTTCGAGTTCCTGTTCGACCTGCTGGCGGCCCTTCTGGAACTCGCCCATCGCCTGGCCGGTCGACCGTGCGAGTTTCGGAATCTTGTTCGCGCCGAACAACAGGACTGCGATCAGCAGGATAACGACCATCTCCATGCCGCCGGGCACAGGCCCGAACAGGGGTACGAGTGTGCTTGCCATCTCTACATGCACCTTGCCAACTGCGAATTATAGTCTTTTTGGACCGGCCGGGAGACCGTAAAACGCACTTTCGACGCCTGTAACTGCCGAATACGCCCGAATTCCTGTCTTACAACGCGACTCCGAGAGTGCGGTTGCGCTCCCGAGCTCGCGCTGCCAGTCGACCTCAGCAGAGCACGTCCAGCACGAACGACGATTCGATGGCACCGACCAACAGCCGCCTCCCACGGGGCCGAGACGAGTAGCTATCGGTTCTCGACTGTGCGGGGACAACAGCTACTTGTTTCTCTCGGGTGCTGGTACTGGTGCTGGTCGACAGAAAGGCAACCGGGCTGTGAGCTACAGCCCGGGATGGTCGACCGGGCTGGGGGCAACAGCCCGGAGACACGAGAGCACAACGAACGGCAATCGATAACACGGAAGACACCCCATTAGTTATGAAGCTGGTATCTGGGCTACGGCTCGCTCAGGAACCGCCTAAACTGACGGCTCCAGCGAAAACCTCAGCTTACTCGTCTTCCAGGAACTGACCGACGTAGCGATAGGAGCTAGGACTGCCGATTGCCGGCCGATAGAATCGGCTCGGTCGACAGGTCAGCAACTATTTTGACGCCCGTGGGCGTTGTTCACGAACGAGACATGAGCGATACAGAGACACTCGAGGAGATAGACAGGGTGGTGTACGAACCTGATGGGGAGTTCGTACGGGGAAGCAACGTCTACGAGTTCATGCAGAAACACGACATCGAGGACTTCGAGGAACTCCACCGGCGGTCGACGACGGACGTCGAGGGCGTCGATGCGTCGGGACTCGACTGGTTCTGGGGGGAGGTCGTCGACCACCTCGGCCTGGAGTTCTACGAGGACTACGAGCAGGTCATAGACGACAGCGACGGACCGCAGTTCACCGACTGGTACGTCGGGGGAAAACTCAACATCGCCCACAACGTGCTCGACCGCCACGCCCGAGACGACTCGCCCAACAGGAACCGGGTCGCCTGCATCTGGGAGGGGGAGGACGGCGACGTCCGCGAAATCACGTTCCACGAACTCCACCGGCAGTCGAACAAGGTCGCCAACGCGCTGGAGGAGCGAGGCATCGAGACCGGGGACACGGTCGGCCTCTACATGCCGATGGTGCCGGAAGTCATCTCCATCCTCTATGGCTGTTTCAAGGTGGGAGCCATCGCGGTACCTATCTTCTCGGGGTTCGGCGTCGACGCGACCGCGACCCGCATCGGTGACGCCGAGTGTCGCGTGCTCTTTACGGGCGATGGCTTCTACCGGCGGGGCGACGAAGTCCTCCTCAAGGAGTCCACAGACGAGGCCATCGAGGATGCCGGCCACGTCGAACATACCATCGTCTACGACCGGCTGGGGAGCGTGGCACATCGCGGCACGGAAACGCGAGCGGGGAGCGAAGTGACCCGCGAGGCCTCAGCTGACATCCCGTGGGACGACGGGCGCGACGAGTGGTGGAGCGACGCAGTCGAGACACAGGACGACGACTACGAGACGAAGTCGCTTCCCTCCGACCAGGAGTCGATGCTCCTCTATTCCTCGGGAACGACGGGGAAACCGAAGGGTATCGTCCACACGCATGCGGGTGGGCTGGTCCAGCCGGCCAAGGAGATATTCTTCTCGTTCGATCACAAGCCCGCCGACCGCTTTTTCTGGGTGTCCGACATCGGCTGGATGATGGGGCCGTGGATGCTCATCGGGAACCACGCCTTCGGCGGGACCGTCGTCATGTACGAGGGCGCGCCGGACCATCCCGAACCCGACCGCTTCTGGGAGATGATCGACCGCCACGGGCTGACGGTCTTCGGTATCTCGCCCACCGCCATCCGCGCGCTCCAGAAACACGGCGAGGAGTGGCTGGAGGGTCACGACCTCTCCTCGCTTCGACTGCTGGGCTCGACCGGCGAACCGTGGGACCCCGAGTCGTGGCTGTGGTTCTACGAGAAGGTCGGCAACGGCACGACCCCGATCATGAACATCTCCGGCGGGACCGAAATCTTCGGCTGTTTCCTCCAGCCGTTACCGACCCACTCGCTGAAGCCCTGCACGCTCGGCGGCCCCGCGCTCGGCATGGACGTCGACATCGTGAACGCCCGGGGCGAGTCCATCGTCGACACGAACGAGCGGGGATACCTGGTCGCCAGGTCCTCGGCCCCGTCGATGACGAAGTCGCTCTGGAGCGGCGACGAGCGGTACCTGGAGGAGTACTGGAGCCGCTTCGAGAACATGTGGGACCACGGCGACTGGGCACAGAAGGACGAAGACGGCTTCTCGTTCCTGCATGGCCGCTCGGACGACGTCCTCAACGTCGCCGGCCGGAAGGTCGGTCCCGCCGAGGTCGAGGGGGCGCTCATCGACCACGAGGCGGTCAACGCCGCCGCCGCAATCGGTGCCGACGACGACACCAAGGGGACGGCCGTCGTCGCGTACGTCATCCTCGAACCGGGAGTCGAGGAGTCCGGCGAACTCCGCTCGGAACTCCGCCAGCACGTCGGCGAGGGACTCGGCAAGCCGTTCATGCCCCGCGAGGTGCTGTTCGTCGACGAGTTCCCGAAGACCCAGAGCGGGAAGATCGTCCGCCGGCTCATCCAGTCGGTCTACGAGGGCCAGGAACTGGGCGACCTCTCCAGCATCGAGAACCCCGACGCGCTCGACCTGATCGACGAGGCACGGTGACAGTCGGGGACGAGCCAGCAGTTCACCGAACGACACAGTTTCTCGTCCGCTAGTTCGGCGTCGTCGCCGTCGGACAGCAGGGCTGGTGTCGCCGGCAAACACTGCCGCTAATCGCGTTCGACTTGTTCACGGTCGGCGACAGAGTCGCGTGCTGACGCCTGCCCGGATTCCCCGGCAGTCGCGGGGTCGCGGCCACGCTCGGAGTCATCGAGCCAACATTCTTGAGTCGGGATACCGAAAGGGCAGACGCGGTTGTAGCGGCCCGGTGTCTCCGGGCGTTCGACGAGTGTGGTTCCTTAATCGAGTAACTATGAATATCGAAACCGCTATCACGACGGATTACGTGAAACTCTCGCCCGATACGGCCGTCTCGAAACTCGTGGGGACGTTCGACGACCCATCAGTTCGCGGCGTCGTAGTTGCCGGTGACGAGTTCAAGGGTGTCATCACGCGCCGACAGGTCGCCCGGTCCCACCAGAAGCCGGGCGAGAAACTGTCGTCGCTCGTCTGGCACGTTCCCCGTGTCACACCCGACGGGGACATCCGCCAGGTCGCTCGGCTGATGATCGACAGCGACTCGCGGCTCCTCCCCGTGTTCTGGGAGGACGACGGCGAGATGGTCGGCGTCGTTACCGACGACACCGTCCTCCGCGAGGTCGAACCGCACCTCGACGCCGCCACAGTCGAGGACGCGTACACGCCGAACATCCACGCGGTCGACCCCGAGACGACGTTCGGCAAGGCGTTGCACCTGATGCGGGAGAACCGCATCACGCACCTCCCGGTGGTCGACGAGGCGGAGCCAGTGGGAATCCTCAGCCTGTACGACCTCGTCGACATCACCATCCGGGAGATGCAACAGAGCCAGGGCGGGGACGCCGGCGGCACGGACGCCCACGGTGCCGACATCGCGGACAGGGCGGCGACCACCCACCGCGGGGGGTACGGTGCCCGGGAGGGCGAACTGGCGCGGATTCTCGACTTGCCGGTCCGGGACGTGATGGTCTCGCCGGTGAAAACGGCCGACACCGGGGAGACGCTCCAGACCGCCGTCGACCGGATGTTCGAGGCCGACATCTCCTCGCTGGTGGTCACGACGGAGGGGGAAACGGCGGGAATCGTCACGAAGACGGACCTGCTTGAATCGCTCACCTGGGAGGTCGAGGGCACCAGGGCCGTCCAGGTGTACGGCAGTGACCTCCTGGGGGACACGACCTACGAGAACGTCGTCGACATGATCGACAAGTTCGACGACCGCGACGGGGGGATGGCGGTCCTCGACGCGAAAATCCACCTCCAGAAACACGACGAGCGCCACCGGGGCACGCCGCTGTTGCTCGCCCGAATCCGTCTGCACACCGACCGCGGCCTGTATATGGCCTCCGGCGAGGGCTACGGGGCACAGCAGGCACTCAACGACGCCCGCGACAAACTGGAGCGGCGCATCCGGGACAGGAAGACCCGCGGCCGGAGCAAGAAACCACCCGACGAGGAGTTCTGGGAGAAACGCTTTGGCTGGATGCTCGAAGAAGCGTGAACACCGGCCCCGGGCCGCACCTCCCGTCAGTTCCGTCGGGAGTCCCGTCGGTTCCCAGACAGCCAGCGAGACAGGCGGCTCCGACACCGATTCCGGCGAGCAGATGGCGACGCTTCATACGTAGTTCTCGCGGGGGGAATCAAAAGTCACCTCGGCTCGCTACAATGGTTCTTTGAGCCGCCCCACGGCGGGACTGCTGTGCTGGAATCGTGCTGGCACCATTGCCCGGCCCCGAAGACTGTCGAATCCGGGGGGGTTTATGTAGGCTCGTCACCGCAGTACGAATATGCTGGAGGGAGTCAACGTCGCGCTGGGGGTGACGGGGTCGATTGCGGCCGTCAAGACAGTCGAACTGGCCCACGAACTCCGCCGCAAGGGGGCGACCGTCCGGGCGGTAACGACGGATGCAGCGGAAGGGATCATCCATCCGTGGGCACTGGAGTACGCCACGGACAACCCAGTCGTGACGGAACTCACCGGGGCCGTCGAACACGTCGAACTGTGCGGGAGCGACGGCTGGGCGGACGTACTGCTGGTCGCACCGGCGACGGCGAACACGGTCGGCAAGATGGCGGCGGCCATCGACGACACGCCAGTGACGACGTGCGCGACGACGGCGTTCGGCGCGGGTCTCCCGGTCGTCGTCGTGCCGGCGATGCACGAACCGATGTACGACCACCCCGGTGTGCTCGACGCGATGGAGCAACTCGAAGAGTGGGGTGTCCACTTCGTCGACCCCCGGATAGAGGAGGGCAAGGCCAAGATCGCCACGGAGGACGAAATCGTGACCGCCGTCGCCCGGGCGGCCGGGGAGAACCCCCTGCTCGGCCGGCGGATAATCGTGACCAGCGGCGCGACCACGGAGTCCATCGACCCGATCCGCACGCTCTCGAACCGGGCCTCGGGGCGGACCGGGCGAGCGGTGGCCCGGGCCTGTGCCGCGAACGGGGCGGAGGTCGTCCTCGTCCACGATGGGCCCGAGTTGCGCTGGGCGAAGACGATCCAGGTCGAGAGCGCCGCCGAGATGCTCGCCGCAGTCCGCGCGCAGGCTCGGGATGCCGACGCCCTCGTCTCTGCGGCGGCGATCTCGGATTACACCGTCGAGACGGCCGACGAGAAAATCCGGTCCGGACAGGACGCCCTCACGCTGGAGCTGTCACCGACGCCGAAACTGCTCGACGAGACCCGCGAGGAGTATCCGGAACTCACCCTCGTCGGGTTCAAGGCCGAAACCGAGGGCGACGAGACCGCACTCGTCGAACAGGCACGGAAACTTCAGGACCGTGCCGACCTCGCGTTCGTCGTCGGCAATCGCGCGAACGTGATGGGTGCCGACGAGACCCGTGCGGTGTTCGTCGACGGGGAGGAAACCGAGCGGTTCTCGGGACCGAAACCGGCACTCGGCCAGCGCGTTGCACGACGACTCTCCGGGGAACTGACCTGATTGTTGTTGCAATTCGCCGACGGCCACCCTCTCGGCATCGAAATATCACTTCTCGAAATCAGTAGGATGGATTTATATAGCGTGAGAAGCGTTGTAGGAATAGCGCACCCGTGGGTCGGGGCCGGCGCAATCGGAACACTTCACGGTTGGCTGTCCCGATTGAACCCCACGTGGTTTCGGGTGCTCGAATGAACACATAAACCATGCAACTGAAAGAGTTATTCAAGGACGACGATGCGGTGAGTCCGGTAATCGGCGTCATCCTGATGGTCGCGATTACGGTGATTCTGGCCGCGGTCATTGCGACGTTCGTGCTCGGACTCGGGGAACAGGTAAGCGACACGGCACCACAGACGAGCTTCGGCTTCGATTACGAGGACGATCCCGATGCAAGCGATCAGGACTCGTGGGAATTCACCGGAAGCCAGCAGGGCGCGTTCGGGGCAGTCAACGCAACGGTCGAGATCACACACAACGGCGGACCGGTCGTCGACGCGGAGTCACTCGGAGTGACGGGGAGTAACGCGACCTGGGCAGGCAACTACACCGACTTCTCCACGAGTAAGGAGACCTGGGTCGGCGACGGGATGTCCGCCGGCGATTCCGTCACCATCTGGCTCAACGACGACGACCGTATCACGGTGACGTGGGAGAACGACGATGGGACGGAATCTGCAACGCTCCAGCGGTTCGACGCACCCGAACGGTAGCGGGTTCGGCCTCCCAGGTTCGACGGGCCATCCCGGACGCTTGATGTGGCTCGTTACTGGCGTGGTGCCTGATAGTGGTTGTTGTGACTCTTTTGGACCCTGCCCGGAATATCCCTGTTTCGGCGGCTGAAACGGGCGAGGAGTGACTCCACGGCGGTACATACTCACAACAACCACTATGAATTGACCGTGTCGCCGGGGATACTGTCTCTTTTCAGATTTTCACACTCGAACTGTCACTCCATCCGCGGACAGCCGGTTCTGGCCGTCGAGGCGCGCGAAGCCGCGAGAACCGCCGAGGGCGACAGGTCGACGTCGTCCCACGCCGGCAGGCGTCTATCGCGGCCCGGTGGCTCGATGCTGGTTGCATAGCGGCGAACCTGTCTGAGTTCGGAATCGGGGTCGTACGACAGTCCGTTGAACGAGGCGTCGGCGGCGTACTGTTTGACGTACCGTTTGCCAGCCGTCCGGTAGGACTCGACCAGCGAGGAGTACTCCGGTTCGATGCCGTGGTCACGGAGCGCACAAAACAGCGCGTCGGCGACGTGATCGGCCATCGCCGAGAGACCACTGTTCCCGTCCACTGGCCTGTGGTCGTGTCTGTGTACGCCGAGGTCGACCTGTGCGGTGTGGTTTCGGCCGACGGTCGTGTAGGCTTCCCCGAGCAAGCCGATTTCGAGCCCCCAGTTCCGCTGGGCGCGCACCCGTCTGGCGGCCTCGGCGGTGAACGCGAACTCGCCCGAGAGCGGGTACCGGAACGCCGAGAGATACGAGAGGAGCGGGGGGTCGTACTGCTCCGCGAGTGCGGACAGGAGTGGGGCGACGAAGAGCCGCGTGAGTCGGCCGTACAGTTTGCCATCCTCGATGCGGGCGTAGAACCCCTTGACGAAGGAGAATCCGGCCTGCAGGGGGGCCAGGAGGCGCGGAACGTGCGTCTCGGAGTAGGTCGTGGCGTCGGCGTCGTGGACCGCGACGTACTCGGCACGTTCGGCCGCTACACCCAGACCGAGCCAGACGTCCTGTCCTTTGCCGCTCGGACCGTCGAGTCCGTGGTCTCCGAGTATCTCCACGACGCCGTCCGCGTTGCACCACAGCACCGTCACCGGCAGGTCGAACGACTGCACCCACTCCCGGAACGCCGCCGCCGTGTCCGCCGGTGCGCGCAACGGGACGACGACGTCGGCGGGAGAGAGCGTCGCGAGCGTCTCGAAGACGTGCTCGGGGGTCACCTCCCCGGGACGCTCGCCGGCAATCGGGACCACGACTGCACTCTCCCCCAGCGGCGCTCGCGGCGTGGGGTCGGTGAGGTCGTGAAGCGTCGTGATGCGTTCCTGTGCGTAGTCCATCAGTGCGACCCCCGTTCCGTCATCGTCCCCGTAGCACCTCGATGACGGGTTCGAACGCCGGCGAGGAGGGGAGGCCACTCGCGGTGGCCGCGAGCACGTCCTCGGAGCCGCCGACGAGCAGCCCCTCGCCGCTTCCGCGGACGACGGCCCCCGCCCGTTCGGCGGTTTCGGCGAGTTCCTCCTGCGAACGTTCGTCCAGTCCCGTGACTTCGACGACGCGGCCGACCATGGCGCTTGCGACTGCCCCGTCTACACCCAGGCGGTCCAGGTGACGGCGCACGTCCCGCGCCCGGCGGACGTCGAGTTCGACTGCCGAGACGCCGTTGCCGACGGCGCTCGTGCGTTCGGTGAAGGCGTCACCGATCAGTGCGGCGTCGCGCGTTTCGGCGACGTCGTGGGTCCTGACGACGTGGGTGCCACGCTCGACTGCCAGGGAGGTGGCCGCGAGGCTGACCGGAAGCGCCTCTTCGGTCGACCGGTCGGCGATAAACCGGAGGAAGTTCTTCCGGTTTATCGAAACGAGGACCGGCTGACCGAGGCCGCGGAACTCCCGGAGTCGCCGGAACGTCTCGCGGTCGTCCTCGACGGTCTTGTCCTCGCTCCACCCGCCGAAGGCCGGATCGACGAGCGTCTTCTCGGTCAGGCCGTTCAGCGTGAGTGCCTCGTACACCTTGTCGACGTAGTCGGCGTCCCGGGCCCACGCCGGCGAACGGACCTCCGCCCAGTCGACGTCCCCGACTGCGCCGGGCCGTTCGAGGTCCCGCGGGCTCGCCATCTTCGAGACGGCGACGTCGTACTCCCGGCAGACCTCGGGCAGCTCGGGGTCGGCGAAACCACAGATGGCGTTAACCATGTCGAACCCGCGGTTCAGCGCCGCCTCCGCGACCTCGGCGTACCGGGTTTCGATTGAGAAAATCGCCTCGCCGCTCACCGACTCGATGGTCTCGACTGCCGTGTCGAGCCGTTCCAGTTCCTCCTCGGGCGAGAGGACAGCCAGGCGCTTGTTTGCTGATTCGAGCCCGACGTCGACGATGTCGGCACCCTCGTCGACGAGTTGCTCGTCCACGTACGTGGCCGCAGCTCCGGAATCGGCGTACACCGAAGGATCGTATGGCGACTCGCTGCTGACGTTCAGAACCCCCATGATACGCGGCGGATAACCGTCGCCAATCGGAAGCCCCGCTGCGTCAACCGTTCGCATGTCCGGCCATTGGATTGAGTATATTAAGGGTTGCCGGTTCCGGCGACGGGTTTTGCAATATTGACACGAAGCCGGAAGATGGCCATCGGGAGGCTGGCCGCCACTGGAGCCGGTGGGGCCAGTTCGGTTCGACAGTGCTGGAGGGGCCTGGCAGTACCACCCAACAACGACGGTTGCGACGAGTCAGACACTCATAAATACTTGTTTGCTAACATGAATCTTTTATAATTAACGCTATTAGGGGGGAGTATGGAGTCGACACGCAAGGGTCTGCGTTCCGGCGACCTAGAAAAAGACACGTACGAGCGACTGACGTGTGCCGAGTGTCAAGAGTATCTCGACACCGAGAACGACCCCGACGAGGTCGGGCGGGTTCGGGTCTGTCCCGAGTGCGGACGGGAGTGGAAGGAGGTCGGCTAGCCGGCCGGCGCGGTCGGACGAGCGGCGGGCCGACCGAACGCTCAAGTCAGTTGCGGCCCCGGACAGGGACATGAACGTGACACCGGACGAACTGGCCGGCGTCGTCGACCTCTTTGGCGGCCTGTCCCGCGAGGAACTCGGCCGTGCGCTCGCGGAACTCGCGTACCGTCAGGGCGAACCGTACGACGCCGAACGGTACGGGCCGGTCATCGATGACGGAATCCGCTCGTATCACCTGGTCAGTGTCGGCGCGGACGCGACCGACGTCGAGACGGAACTGCTCGTCGCCGGCCCCGTTGCGTTCCCCGAACTGCCGCCCGACGCGCGTGACCTCCCCCACATTCTCGACAGTGGGGAACGCGACGTCGAGACCGGCGAGGCGAGCGACCGGGCCGCCGAGCGCTTCCGGACGGAGGCACGGGAGGCCATCGAGGCCGGTGACACGGGTCGCATCGAGACGCTGCTGGACGTGAGCTACGAACTCGAAGCGTGGGGAGACGTCGACCTCTCGGGCATCCGTGACCGCCTGGCCGACGAGCACTGAACCCCGTACCGGGCTTTCTCAGCAGTTAAGCATCTCCGGCCACTGGATGGGTGTATGGAACTCGACGGGGTTCGGGGCCACGACGCGCAGGCCGAAAACGGTGACGCCCGGGACGCCGCAGTCGTGGTCCCGGTGCTCGAACGGGACGACGGCCCGCAACTCCTGTTCACCAAGCGGGCCGACCACCTCTCGAACCACCCCGGCCAGATGAGTTTCCCCGGCGGCAGGCGCGAACCCGGAGACGAGGATTTGCAGGCGACGGCGGCCCGGGAAGCACACGAGGAGGTCTGTCTCGAACCCGAGGAACTGGAGGTCGTCGGCCGCCTCGACGACATTAGGACGGTAACCGGCTTCTCGGTCCGGCCGTTCGTCGCACGGGTTCCGGACCGCGAGTACGAACCCTGCGAGCACGAAGTCGCGGAGGTCGCTATCCTTTCCGTTCGCGCGCTGACCGACCTCGACAATTACTACAGCGAGTTCCGGGACCACCCCCACTACGGCCGGATTCGGCTCCACTACTTCTACGTCGACGGGTACACGGTCTGGGGTGCGACCGCGCGAATCCTCGTGCAGTTCCTGGAACTGGTGACCGACTGGTCCATCCCGGCGGACGCCGACGCCGTCGTCGATGCCGACGCCGACTATCCGATGTGAATCCGTCGGTTGTCGAACTGGTCGACTATCCGGCACGATTCCGTCGGATCGGGCCAGTCCAGCCGACTGAGACGTATCAATACTCGCGGCAAACGACAGTGTTATGTCGACCGACCGGCTGAGAGACACATCACTACGGAAATGACGGTTCTCACTGGCGAGACGCTGACCGACGCGGGTATCGACGGGATAGCCCTCAAACCCAGCGAAGTCGACGTGCGCCGCGTCCGCGACCTGGACGTGCGCCGCGTGGCGGTCGATTACGAGGGGGCCGACCACGTCCCACCGTCGGACGCCTTCGCGTCCCTGGCCGAGGAGTTCGACGTTCGGGCGACGGTCCCGGTTCGCGCTGACGGCTTCGATCCGCTGGGCGACGACGGCATACACTCGTCGGTGCCACCGGAGGTCGGCGAGGTGTTCGTGGCGGGACACCCCGCGTATCTCACCGAACAACGGGAGCGTCGGCGGGCCATCGCGCCGCGGATGAGCGCCGCTATCGACGGGGCGACCGACCCCTGGATCGGGACGGAAGGGATCGAGCGAGTCGCACTTGCGACGGGTGTCACGCAGTTCGAACTCCTCTCGGACACGACAGCCAGTGACGTCCGGGCGCTCCGGACGGCAGGATTCGATGGGGAGATTGCCGTGTACGCGCCGACAGTACTGACCGGCGACGAGGACGCGATACTGGATGCAGTCGGGGAGTACGCCGCCCGCCGACAGCCGGTCAGGGAGTCGCTTCCCGGGGACGCCCCCTTCGACAGTCGGGCCCGCGGCGACGCGCGGGAGACGCTGCTATCGGGCTGTCGGGAGTACGCACTCGTCGGGGACGTGAGCGCCGTCCGTCGGCAGGTCGAAGCCTTCCACGACGCTGGCGTCGACCACGTCGTGAGCTATCCGGCCCGCGGGCTCGACGCCGTACTCCCCTCGTGACTCGCCGGAGGTGGTCGACCCGGAAAATCAGCTGATGAACTCGTTGTTGCGCCAGTCGACGCCGCCGTCGTCGCCGTCCTCGCTCGGGTCCTCGGTGACGGTGACCGATGCAGGAACGCGCTCGCCGTCCACGATCCGAACCGCCTCGATGTCCTCCTCGTCGGCGGCGACGGCAGTCAGCGTTCCCTTCTCTGCCCGCACCGCGATCTCACAGAGGACTTCGAACATCTGGTACTGGAGTGCGGTGTTCTGGAGGACGGTCTCGCGGTCACCCTTGAAACAGGCGTACTCGACCAGTTCCGATTCGATCTCCTCTTCCTCTTCGAGGGCCCCCCACTGCGGGCCGCTGTTGCGTGGCGGCTTTCCGGGGCCGTTCTCGGGTTCTTCCTCGTAGACGCGGTTCTCCGTCACGCTCGCCTTCAACTGAGCCGTCGGCGTGTACTTGCTGATGCTGTCGCCGGAGGGTACCGCGCTGATGATGAGCGTGTTGTTCCGACGAGTTATCTCGATGTCCTCGATGCGGTCCGGCAGGTCGGGACTCTCGAAGTACTCGTACACGTCTTCGAGTGGCAGTTCAAGCGTCGAATGGAGTCTGTAAACCCGGCTGGTCATGGTTGTGGAGAGAGTGGATCGGTCGGTGTTCCTGCACTGGCACCGCGGTCGTTACCGCCCTCTATGCACCGCACCCATAAATGGGCTGTCCTTTGCCGATGCCCGGACGCCGGGTCCCCTGTCACACCGGACTGTCCGAGCGACCACCGAACAGCCGGGAGCAATCGACGGGCCCGCCGGAGAGTGCGGTCCGGTCGCCCCCACGAACGGCAAAGCGTAGCGGGACGGGAAAGAAAAGTAAACCGGCCCGGGTATCGACCTCATAGTGGTTGTTGTGACTCGTTTCGGCCCGGCGCGAAATTATCCCTGTTTCGGCCCCTGAAACGGGATATCTGTGACTCCACGGCAGTAACTAATCACAACAACCACTATCAGTCGTCGGCGGCGGCAGGGTCGCCGCTGTCGTCGGCCGTCGGGTACTCCTCGTCGATGCTCGGCGGGTACTTGCCCCTGTCGAGTGTGAGGTCCGACTGGGGGCGGGCCATACACGTCAGCGCGTAGCGTTCTTTCTCCTCGTCAGTCAACCCGCGCGCCGCGGGTTGTGTCACGTTCCCGTCCTCGATTTTCGCCGAACAGGCCAGACACATCCCGACGCGACACGAGAACTCCTGTGCGACCCCCTCCTCGATGCAGCGGCTGAGAATCGTCTCCTTGTCCGAGACCGTGATGGTTTCGCCGGTCCCCACGAACTCCACCTGGTACTCTGTCATGTACGGTGGTACGACGGTACCTCACTAAACTGTTTAGGTGTTGGGACAGGCGCTTTCCGCCCCAGCGATGCCCGCTCCTAGTCCGTCCGGCCGCGATACTGTTCGGCAAGCCGCCGGACTGTCCCGGTCAGGACGTCGACCCCGAGCGACAGGGAGCGTTCGTCGACGTCGAACGTCGCCGTGTGGTGGCCGCCCGGATGGTCCGTGCCGATGCCGACGAACGCGGCGTCCCCGCCGTGCTCCTGGACGCGACGCATCAGGTAGGTGGCGTCCTCGCTCGCGCCGATTTCCCCCCATTTCACGACCGAGTCGACCCCCTCGTGGTCGCCGGCAACCGCGGCCACGTGCTCGACGACCGCTTCGTCGCTCGTCGCGCTGGGTGCCTCACCACCGCGTTCGAGCGCTACCTCGCAGTCGTGCATCGCCGCCGCCGATTCGACGACCTGCTCGGCGCGCTCACGCGTGTACTCCATCAACTCCGTCGTCTCCCCGCGGACCTCCCCGTGGATAAACGCGTCCTCCGGGATGATGTTCGAGGCCGTCCCTCCGGCGACCTCGCCCGCGTTGACCCGCGTTGTACCGTCGCCGTGCCGCGCGATGCCATAGAGGTTCCCGACGGCAGTTGCCATCGCCTGTACCGCGTTCGCACCCCTGTTCGGGTGGGCACCGGCGTGGGCCGGCGTGCCCGTGAACCGCGCCTCGAAGTGAGAGACGGCCAGGAAGCCGTTCATCCCGGCGACTATCTCGCCGGAAAAGCGCATCGACGTCGTCGAGGTGGCCGCTCTCGGCGACCGCCTTTCCCCCGCCGACGACCTCCTCCGCGGGTTGGAAGAAGACTTTCAGCGTCCCGTCGAACCCGCTTTTGGCGAACTCGCGGAGGACGCCGAGGCCGATGGTCGTGTGGGCGTCGTGCCCGCAGGCGTGCATGTACCCCTCGTGGACGGACCGGAACCCCTCCGCCGCCGGTGTGTGCTCCGCGCCGTCGGCCTCGCGCTGTGGGAGGCCGTCGATGTCGACCCGGAGCGCGATGGTCGGCCCCTCGCCCCCATCGAGCGTCGCCATCGCACCTGTGTAGCCGCCCTTCAGTCGGTCGAGGACATCCGGGTCGGCGTCGGTCTCACTGGCGCGGTCGAACCACCCGTGTAGCGTCTCCTCGTCGGGAACTTCGAGACGAGCGTCTTCGGCCAGAATCTCGGGGCCGACCCGTACCTCGTCGACGTCAAGCCGTTCGAGTTCCTCGACGATGCGTGCGGTGGTGGCGAACTCGCACCACGCGGGTTCCGGGTGCCGGTGGAGTTCCCGCCGGAGCGAGACGAGCCAGTCGTCTGCTGTCGCGTTCATGTCCCGGTGCAGGGCCGTCCCGGACTTAAGTGTCATCTCCGATAGTCGGCATCTATTTCGTCCGACGCACTACCGCTGGTTGAACTGTTCGACGTCCGCGGAGATGTGAATCCTGTCGGGGAACTCCTGTTGTGCCACGTCGCGGGCGAACTCGTTGTGGTCGACGATTTCGATGACCCGGGTGTAGACCGTGTACACCCAGCTGTCGAAGTGGCCGTCCTCGCGGAGTCCCTTGTACTGTGGGACGCTGTAGTGGTCCGGCGGTTTCGGGTGTGGACCCTTCAGTTCGACTCCCTTGCGTTCGGCCCGCTCTTTGATGTCGGAGACGACCGAATCCAGAAGGGCACCATCTCCGCTCTTGAGTGTGAGCCGGGTCACGAACGGCATGTAACGAGCCAGCAGTGGAGACGACAAAACCCATTCGTTTCTCGACGCGGATGTGTGTCCCTTTCATACGGACGTTCGTGATTCTTTACTGCCATGCAGTCACACATATCCCTTTCAGCCGCCGAAACAGGCGATAGTTTCGGGTCAGGCCGAAAATAGTCACGAACGTCCGTATCAGGGCTGGTTCGACATTCTCTTTAGCCGCGACCGAATACATGCGGCTAATGAAGGAGGCCACGAGCGCGGGAGCCATCCTCTTTCGCGATACGCGTGGCCGCCGGGAGTACCTCCTCCTCAAGAGCCGTCCCGGGGACTGGGAGTTCCCGAAGGGCGGCGTGGAGGGCGACGAGGAACTCCAGCAAACTGCCATACGCGAAGTGAAAGAGGAGGCCGGAATCTCGGACTTCCGGCTCATCGATGGTTTCCGCGAGGATTACGACTACATCTTCGAGGCGGGCGGACAGACGATCCACAAGACGGTTCACCTGTTCATTGCCCGTTCGTTCGAAGCGTCAGCCGAACTGTCGAACGAACACCGCGACCACCAGTGGCGTGACTACGACCAGGCGATAAACACGATCACACAGGACGGTCCGCGGGAAATCCTCGAGGACGCTGACGACTTCCTCGACGAGAAGCTCAACGGGGAGTGACCTCCCGGGGTCGGGCGAACTGGCCGACGAATAGCAACCGCTATCGGCTACTGGCGGCGTTTCTGGGGGGCTGTCCCACCGCTCCGGTCGAGGTGCTCGAATCGAAACCGGGCGCGTGGAAGCACTCAACGACATCCAGGCCGAAGCAGAGAAACTCGGGGCGGACGCAGTCAGAACACGAGACGCTGATACTCGGACCTACTCGCTCCACGGTTCCCCGGAAGCGAGGTCGACTTCGGAGTCAAGTTTCGAGGAGGGGCAGACGTCTTCGAGGACGCAGTCCGCACACGAGGGGTTGCGCGCCGTACAGACCGCCCGGCCGTGACTGATGAGCAGGTGGGTGAACTGCTGCCACTCCCCCTCGGGAATCACGTCGAGTAGTTCCTGCTCGATGGCTTCCGGCCGTTTCTTTCCCGTGATTCCCAGCCGCCGAGTCAGCCGCTGGACGTGCGTGTCGACGACGATGCCCTCGACGACGTCGTGGCCGTGCTGGAGGACGACGTTCGCCGTCTTCCGGCCCACGCCGGGGAGGTCCGTCAACTCGGCCATCGTGTCGGGTAC